>JAICJJ010000266.1 GCA_025928535.1 Thermomicrobiales bacterium | reverse complement strand
GACCTCGTCAAGCGCTTTGTGACCACGCCGGCGTAGCGCCGGGCTGGGTTGGAAGGAGGACCGTCGCAGCGGTTTTCGGCTCCGGGAACCCTCACCCCCCGCCCCTCTCCCATTGCGATGGGCGAGGGGAGACGTTTCGTTCCCCTCTCCTGCCGCAGCGGGAGAGGGGCGGGGGGTGAGGGAACACAGCGCGCAGAGGAGATCACGATGGCTGACCGGCGAATCGATCTCGAATTCATCGCGAAAGCGCGGACCGTGCAGGTGACGCGCCGTCGCGTGCTGCAGGGAAGCGCGGTTCTGCCGGGCGGCGCCGCCATCGGCGGACTCGGCTGGACGCCCGGCGCGTTCGCGGCGCCGGCACGACAAGGCACACCGAAACCGGGCGGCACGATCAAGATCGTCACCGACACCGACCCGGTCGGGCTCGACCCGATGATCTCGTCGGCCTATTCGACCGCCCTCATCACCGAGCACGTCTACAGTTCGTTGATGCAGTACGACAAGCAATTGAACGAAGTCCAGCCCGATCTGGCGGAAAAGGTCGACATCTCCGACGACAAGCTGACCTACACCTTCCACCTGCGGCAGGGCGTCAAGTGGCACGACGGCCAGCCGTTCACCGCCGACGACGTCAAGTTTTCGATGGAACGGCAAAAGGATCCCAAGACCGGCTCCCCCAACGCCTACATGTATTCCGAGGTCGCGGACGTCAAGGTCGTCGATCCGAACACCGTCGAAGTGCATTTCAACAAGGTGCAAGGACCGTTCCTGGCGTTCATGGCCTCGCCCTGGGCGAGCATGGTGCCGAAGCATGTCGTCGAAGCCAAGGGTGACTTGCAGACGACGATGGTCGGCACCGGGCCGTTCAAGTTCGTCTCCTACGAGCCGGGCAAGGCGGTGACGTTGGCCAAGAATCCCGACTACTACGTCGCCGGCACGCCGTACGTCGACAACCTGATCATCCAGTTCATCACCGATCCGACTTCGCGCCTGAACACGATGCTGACCAAGCAAGCCGATCTGGCGCAGGCGATCGCCGCGAAAGACTACCGGCAACTTTCCGCCATGCCGGGCCTGAAGGCGATCGCGCTCGAAAACGGCAGTTGCAACTGGAATTACATCGGCATGAACGTGACGAAGCCGCCCTTCGACAACCCGCAGGTGCGGCAGGCGGTCGCCTACGCCATCAACCGCAAGGCGATCGTCGACAACGTCCACTTCGGCCAAGCGATCCCCCTGACCGGCGGCATCGTGCCGAAATGGAGTTGGGCCTACGCGCAGGACCTGACGCTCTATTCCGATTCGCCGGACGTCGACAAGGCGAAGGCGCTGTTGGCCGAAGCGGGCCACGCCGACGGCTTCGACACCACGATCAAGGTGTCGCCGACGTACGCCGATCTGGCGGCGGAAGCGGCGATCGACCAGGAATCGCTCAAGGCGATCGGCGTCAATGCCCAGATCGTCAGCCTCGAATGGGGCACCTTCATCAACGATGTCTTCGGCAAGAACGATTTCGACATGCAGGTCTGCGGCTGGGGCGGGCCGTTCATCGATCCGGACGAGTTTCTCTATCCTGAGTTCCACTCCAAGCAAGGCTTCAATCCGCAACTCTTCGCCGATCCGGGGGTCGACAAGTTGCTGGAGCAGGGCCGGACTACCTTCGACCGGGAAGGACGCAAGGCGGTCTACGACAAGGTGCAGGAGCAGATCTTCACCCTCTCGCCGATCGCCGCCTCGACGAACAACCGCCTGATTCAGGCCCAGCAGGACTACGTCCAGGGCTTCACTCCGCTCCCGACCGGCATGATGCGCTGGGTGCGGGAATCGTGGATCGAAAAGTGACGCGCTGAGCGGCGCCGACCGGGCCGCGAGGCGACGCCCTCGCGGCCCGGCCCTCGGCGTTCGCGCCTGAACTGCTCCAGAGGACCCGTCGATGTTGCGCTATATCCGCATTCGGCTGCTGGCGATGATTCCCGTCCTGATCGGGATGTCGATCCTCGTCTTCGTGATGATGCGGCTGATTCCGGGCGACGCGGCGGTCGTCTTTCTCGGCACCAAGCCGACGCCGGAAGCGGTCGCCGCCTTCCGCCACAAGGCGGGGCTCGACAAGCCGATTTACATCCAGTATTTCGACTGGATCGGGCGCCTGGCGCGCGGCGACCTCGGCATGTCGCTCACGACCGGCACCGACATCCGGACCGAATTGACCAATCGGCTGCCGATCACGCTCGAACTGACCCTGCTCGCCATCCTGATCGCCGTCGTCATCGCCGTGCCGCTCGGCGTCGTCGCGGCGTTGCGGCACAACACCGCGGTCGATCTCGGGTTGACCAGCCTCGGCATGGTCGGGCTGTCGCTGCCGAACTTCTGGCTCGGCACGATGCTGGTCTTGTTTTTTTCAGTGAAGGAGCAATGGTTTCCGCCCGGCGGCTTCATTTCGTTCACGGACGACCCGGTGGGCAACCTGAAGTCGATGGCGTTGCCGGCGATTTCGCTTGGCGTCGTCTCGGCGTCGGTCATCATGCGGATGACCCGGTCGTCGATGCTCGAAGTGGTCCGCCAGGACTACGTGCGGACGGCGCGGGCGAAAGGGTTGACCAACGCTCTGATCACCCGGCGGCACCTGCTCAAGAACGCGCTGATCCCGGTCATCACCGTCGCCGGCATGGAAGTCGGCTACATCTTCGGCGGCGCGTTCCTGATCGAAGCCGTCTTCTACCTGCCGGGCATTGCGACCTACGCGCTGCTGGCGGTCAACCAGCGCGACTATCCGGTGTTGCAAACGGTGGTGCTGCTGGTGACGTTCGTCTTCATGCTGATCAATCTCGGGGTCGATGTGCTCTACACCTTTCTCGACCCGCGCTTGCGCATTCAATGACGGCGGCGGGAGCGCCGGTCAGGAGAACGTCGGGACGATGGCCGTAGAAACGATGCGCCTGGAGGCGGCGGTCGGCGCGCCGCGCCGGTTGCGGACGTTCGGGCGGATTCGCCGGAACAAACTCGTGGTGTTCGGCGGCACGCTGGTGACCCTGCTGGTGCTGGCGGCGATCTTCGCGCCGGTCCTGGCGCCCTTTTCGCCCTACGAGCAGCACAACGTCGATCAACTCCTGCCGCCGGGCGGCAAATATCTGCTCGGCACCGACGAATTCGGCCGCGACATCCTGAGCCGCGTTCTCTACGGGGCGCGCATCTCGATTCAGGTGGCGGCGATTTCCGTGTCGATCGGGCTGATCGTCGGCGGCGTGCTCGGCCTCGTGGCGTCCTATTTCGGCGGCGTCTGGGATCTCGTCATCATGCGCCTGGCCGACATCCTCTTCGCCTTTCCGGCGATCTTGCTGGCGATCGCGATTCTCGCCTTGCTCGGCCCGTCGCTGGCGAACGTGATGATTGCCATCGGCATCATCTTCATCCCGATCTTCACCCGCGTCGTGCGGGCGGCAGGGCTCGTCATCTCTCACGAGCAGTATGTCGAAGCGAGCCGCGCCAGCGGCGCGAGTCACGTCCGGATCATGCTGCGCCACATGCTGCCGAACGCGCTGCCGCCGATTCTGGTGCAGACGACGCTCGCCATCTCCTACGCGATCCTGTCGGAAGCGGCGTTGTCGTTTCTCGGCCTCGGCGCCCAGCCGCCGGAGCCGAGTTGGGGCACGATGCTCAACACTGGCCGCGGCTTCATGAGTTTCGCGCCCTGGACCGGCATCGTGCCCGGCGCCGCCATCTTTCTGGCGGTCCTCGGCTTCAACGTCCTCGGCGACGGCCTGCGCGACATCCTCGACCCACGCCTCAAGGTGTGAATCCCCTCAGGCGCTCGCTTCGGCGTCGGTCGCGGTCAGGGTCGAGCCGCCGAAATGGTCGAAGATGATCTTCGAGACGCGGCCGATCAGACGGTCGGCGGTGTTTTCCGCCCAGAAGCGGGTGTCCGGGTCGCCTTCCGTGCCGACGCCGATGACGTAGCGCCGTTGGCGGCCGCCGACCGGCCATTCGATCAACGCCATGTCGGCGCGCATGCCATGCCAGCCGCCCGTCTTGTTGGCGATCCGCAGGCCGTTGTCCGACCGGCCCAGTTCTTCGCCATAGGGAAAATAGGGGAGGTAGCGCGGCGTCAGGTCGACGTAATGTTGTTTTCGCATGATGTCGAGGATGGCGTCGCAACTCGCCGGCGAGAGGATCGTCCGGTTGGCCAGAGCTGCCATGATGCCGGCGAGATCGGCCGGGGTGGTCACGGCGAGGCGGCGGGCGTCTGTGCCGATGTCGGGGAAATCGAGCCGGCGCAGCAGTCGCGTCCGGGGAAAGCCGGCGTCGGCCATCGTCTGGTTGACGACGTCGATGCCGACCAGATCGATCAGCAGATTGGTCGCCGTGTTGTCGCTGACCACGATCATCAGCGTCGCGAAATCGCGCAGGCTCAATTCGACGCCGAGCGACAGGTCGCGCAAGATGCCGGAGCCGGGGGCGCGAACGGCTTCAGTGACGGCGTAGCGGTCGTCGAGCGCAACGTCGCCGGCTTCGATCCGGCGGAAGAGCTCGATCAGGATCGGAACCTTGATCGTGCTCGCCGTCGCGATCGTGGCGTCGGCGTTCACCGCGATCGTTTCGCCGCTGTCGAGATCGCGGGCGGCAACGCCGCCGCTTCCCGCGAAGTCGCCGAATTCCCGTTCGATCGCTTCGATGACCGCGTCGTGCCCCTCCGGCATTTTCGTGTTTCCCTTCTGTTCGATTCGATTGCCATGCCGGCAGATCTTCGCACGAACCGGAATGTAGGGACGCTGCTTGCTGCGCCCATCGGCCGGAGGCTGAGAGAACGTCGTCGGACGAACTGATTGTGGCGCTGCGCGCCACGGACGCAGCTAGCAGCGTCCCTACCTCAGGGCTGTGTCAAAGTCGCGGCGGTGGCGATGGGGCGGCGAGCAGGGCGAGCGCCCGCTGGGGATAGGCGCCGTAGTGGCGGAGCGCGTCGGGAATGAGGGGCCAGCCGAGTTGGCGCAGCACGCGCAGCAAGCCATTG
>JAICJJ010000124.1 GCA_025928535.1 Thermomicrobiales bacterium | reverse complement strand
TGCTCTGCCACAGAAATTCTCCTTCGTCATGCCGTCGCCAGCGCGTCGGGCGCCGACCGTCGCCCGATTCCAGGGTCTTATCTCATCGCATCGTCGCCTCCTTCGTTGCGAGCAGGACGATCCCCCCGATGCGCGCCGCCGAATCAGGCCCATGACGTAAGCCAACCGATCGGCATGCGGGTACGGCGTCATCACGATTGGCCGTCGCGGCATTGTATCGGCGGATTGTTGTATCGGCGAATGCAGGCGCCAACGCCGAGGCCCGCCAGCGAGGATACGACGGAGCTCGCCCGGAGCCGCCAGGTGTGGTGTGTACAGCACGATCGGAGTAATCTGTACGCATGATCAAACGCACGACCGTCGAAATCGCTGAGCAACTTCTCGCCCGAGCCAAGCGCGCCCTCGGGCGCGACACGACCCGCGCGACGATCGAGGAGGCGCTGCGGCGCGCCGCCGAGCAGGCCGAGAACGACCACGCAGCGCGGGCCGCGCGCCAACTCGAGCACCTCGCGGCGCTTTCCGCCCGAGTCGATCTCGACGTGCTGGCATCGGAGGAGATGTGGCGGTAAGTTGCAGCGCGGCCCAGTCCATCATCACGGGATGTGACGCCGCACGCCGATCCCCGATCTGCTGATCGCCGAAACCGCGCTTTATCATGACCTCGGCGTCGTGCATGTCGATGGCGACTTCGCGCGCATCGCCGAGGTTCGACCAGCTGCGTGCGCGACGACTCGGTTAGACGCGCGATCAGTCCTTGATTCGATACGGAGCGTTGGCGTTCGATGGCGACGGCGCGTGAGATCAGCCCCGAAGCAATGGCCGCGTACCGCGCTGCGGCGCGGCGACGCCTGCAGGCTGAGCGCGAAGCACTGGCCGCCCGGGAAGAACGCGCCTGAGCGTTGGCGCGGCGGGCGGCGGTGGAATTGCGCCGGCGATTCGGCGCCGATCGGGTCGTCGTCTTCGGGTCGCTGGTCCGTCCCGGCTGCTTCTCGCCCTGGTCGGACGTCGATGTCGCGGCCTGGGGGCTGCGGCCCGACGACACGTTTCGGGCGATCGGGATGGTGATGGACCTCGATCCGGACGTCCCCGTCAACCTCGTCGATGTCGGCGCGTGCAAGGGCACCGTGCTGGAATCCATCGAACGGGAGGGCGTCCCCCTGTGATCGGCCGCTACGCCATTCTTGCCGGCCGCATCCGCCAGGACCGCACCGAACTCGATCATGTCGTGGAGCGCGTCGAGCGAGCCATCCAGGCGCGTCGCCAGCACACGGCCGATCAGGATCTGCTGCTCGACGCCGCGGCGCTCAATCTGCACGATTTTTGTACGGGCCCGGAGCGCATCTTCAGCCACATCGCAACGGACGTGGACCAGAATGTGCCGACCGGGCCGGATTGGCATCGCGAACTCCCGCGGCAGATGACGATTGAATTGCCGGGAATTCGGCCTTCCGTCCTCTCGATGGCGACGGCTCGCGACGTTGACGAATAGTTGCGCTTCCGTCACGTGGTCCGGCACGTCTACGCCTTTCAACTCGATTCGGAGCGGGTCGGTCGGCTGGCCGTTCGCTTGCCGCCGATCGTGCGAGCCGTCCACGCCGAGCTCATCGCCTTCGACCTGGCTGGAGGGGGAGCGTTTCGCGCGCGACGCCTGAGCGATCCGGCGGCGCATTCGGTGGCGATCCACTCCGCGGCTGCCGTTCCAATCCAGCCGCGACCGTCGTTCGCCATGGTCTCTCCTTCCAACCGGCGGTCAGGACGTCCGCTCCAGCGGCGGCACGGTCCAGGTTCCATCCAAAGCTGCCGACTTTGGCCAGTAGAGCCGCATCACCATCTTGAAGGGGCCGGCCGGCGCGGGAAGCCAGTTGGCCTCTCTCGCGGCGCCCGGGGAATCGTGCTGGACAGAGATCGTGACGCCGCCGTCGGGGTCTTTGACCAGATCGGGCAGCATCGGCGAGTTGATCAGATAGCGGTCGATCGGGTTGGCGTAGAGCAGGCTGGCCGGAAACGTATACATTGTGACCGACCAGAATGCGTTCACCGGCGGCTCCCCGCCCGGGGCGAAGCGCAACGTGTAATCGTGTTTGGAGCCGTCAAGGGGCTGGCCCTCCGCGTCCACCAGATACGCCGGATAGAGCGCTTCGTCTTTTGAGTTGCCAAAGATGCCCAGGATGACGCCCGCCATGCGGTAAAGGTCGTTGTTCTTCAGATATTCCCGCGTGCCGAACAGATCGCCCGAGTCCACCTTGCCCGCGGCGATCTCCTGATTGACCTCCGCCACCGCGCTCCAGGCGTCGGCGATGCCGTCCTGCACGGCCTGCCGAATATCCGGCCCCAGCGTTTCGGGATCGAAATGCTGGCTGGCGGCGATGCCCAATCGGCTGAACCGCTGTCGCAGATCGACCTCTGACGCCACGACGGGACAAAACTGCAAGAGGAAATCGAGTTCGTCGAAAAAGGTCAGGGACGTCCGCTCGTCCTCGGCGCTCAACGGCGGATAAAAATCGATCGCCGGGGCCGGCGCTGGCGCCGGCTCGCCCAGAAACGCGGACAGGGTCTGAGCCTTGTACCCGGCCTGAATCCTTTCGACGTTGGCGAGGTCGCCCGGATCGAACAACTGCGTGCGATAGATGACGAGCGCGAGTTCCGTATCACACGTGATCACCTTGTCGATCCCCGGCGGCGTGTCGCCGCGCCAGCCCGGGCCAGCGAGCAGGTAGGTCCCGCCGCCGTTGCCAGTGGCGCGGCTGCCCACATAGGCGAAGTTGAAGGTGTAGAGGTCGACAAATTGCAGCGAGTAATAGCGGTGGTCCTCGATCTTCGGCACGGTCAGGACCAGCGGCTCGGCGCGCAGATCGGCGCCGACGAACGAATAGGGCGTGTCGGAGTTCGGCGTCTGCACCGCCGTGTCGGCGGGGGTGTAGACGTGGGCGATGCTGTAGAGCGTGTTCCAGGTCGTTTTGTATTCGGGGCTCGCCCGGTTGACGAAGTAGGCGTTGAGGATGCGGTAATTGTCGACGATCGGAAAGCCATAGATGTAGGCGTCCCTGGCGATGGCGCGAGCATTGTCGGGGGTCAGGGCGGGCGTGGGTGTGCCTTGCATGGCGTAGCGTCCTCCGCGAATAGACGTCTCGATCAGCGAGCCAGTCCCCCGCGCGGCTCCGCGCGGGCGGAAACGCGGCCGCGATCAAGCCGGCGGCCAGCAGGGAGCGTCAATTTGTGACGGCCATCCTCCTCATCGATCCGCAGCGGCAGAGCGGCGGCCGCGTCCTCGGCGCCTGGTCATTTCGGGAGCCTGGACTGGTTCCGGGCGCAGCGTCGCCAGATCCGACCAGCGGTTGGACGCCGCGGGCGCCCTCGGTCACGTCAGGCCAGGCGCCGCACGGCCGGCGGCGTCCACGACCCATCGGTGATCGCCGCCTTTGGCCAGTAGGCGCGCAGGTAGAGCGAAAAGTCGGCGTCTTTCGGCGCGGGCAGCCAGTTCGGTCGATTCGCGTTCTCCGGCGAATCGGCCTGGACGGCGAGCGTCAGCGATCCGTCGCTCCCGACGACGAGATCCTTGTTCTTGGTTCCGAGCGAGTAGCGGTTGAGGTCGTTGGAGACGAAGAAGTGATGCTCGTTGTAGAGCGTCAACGACCAGAAGCCATGCACTGGCGGCGTGGCGTTCCTGGCGAAGGTGACGGCGTAGCGATGGGCGCCGTTGAGCCGGCGCCCGTCCGCGTCCAGGTCCTGGTAGAAGTATTGCGCCTGCTCCGGCCGGTTGACGTAGATGTTCGATTTGGCGACGGCCGTCCGGGTGAAGTAGTCGACGCCGAAATTGGCGCCGTTGGCGACCGTGCTCCAGTGGTGCGGCAGTTGCAAACCGTAATTGCGAAACTCGAAGAGGGGCGCGACGAGTTGCGCGTCGGCTTCGGCCGCCGCCTGCGTCATGGCGTCCTTGAGCGCCGGATCGGCGTTCGCCGCGTCCAGCACCGCCAGCACTTGCGCGTAGCGCGCTTCTTCCCCCGGCAGCGGCGGCGCGTCGGCGAGCACGGCCGGCAGTTGATCGACGAATTTCTCCGGAAAGACCCACTTCGTCTCAGCCTCGCCGCTCGGCGGCGGGGGCACGGTTGGCAGCGCGGTCCAGTCCTTGCTTTTCATCGTGCCGTCGTAGTCGGCCAGTGGGTACATCATGATCTGCCGCAGCAAAGGCTGGATCGCCTGCCGGTCTTCCGGCGTGTCGTCCATGAAGACGCGGGGGCCGACAAACCCGGTGTTCGTCGATGACCGAAAGACGCGTGTGATGCCCGCCGGGACCGCCTCCTGCCAAGTCGGGCCAACCAGCATGTAGAAGCCGGGCGTCGTGGCGTACATCGCGCCGATGTTGGCGAAGCCGTCGGTGCGCGCGTCGACGATCTGGTAGACCCAGAAGCGATCGCCGAAATCGGGAACCTGGATCACCACCGGCGACAGATCGAGCGCGATCTGCCCCGCGCCGTAGACCACGTCCTGGTTGGGGCAGGCGACGCTGCGCTCGCTCGGCTCGATGTAGTCGCTGAACATCGCGAGTTGATTGAGCGGGGCGTTGACCAGGGGGCCGGACCGGAAGATTTCGGTCACCGGCGCGAAGCCGAGCCGCCGATTGTAGAGATTGACCATCGGCCACGCCAAGAAGTAGGCGTCGCGGGCGACCTGCGCGGCATAGGCGGCCGTGATCTTCGTGCCGGCAACCGGACCGGGCGGCATCGCGTCGGCCCACCTCGGCGACGGCGGCAACGGCTGTGGATTGAGTTCCGGCATTTTGGCCCTCCTTGCGCTCCCGGCGGGGGTTTCGGCGCGAAGTCGAAGGGAGCGCCGGTCGTCCGACTCGGTTCCGCCGCCTGGCTGGATGTCGACGCGGTTCGGCCGGCCACTCCGGCCCCGGTCAGTCCCGGGCCAGGGCGGCGGCCATCTGCCGTTCCACGTCGAGGTAGACGTCGTCCGCGACGTCGTAGACGACCTGAGCGATGCGGCCGCCCGTGAAGGGGAATTGCGGCGTGTACTCGCTGCTGACCGCGTCGCCGCTGTCGCGGCCGACGCACAATCCCTCGCCGCAGAGCGCGTAATGGCCTGACTGCGTCCGGAAATCGCCTTTGTCGACCGCCTTGTCATCGACGTAGAGCGTCATCGTGCCGATGCCCTCGCCGTGCTCGCCGTCTTTTTCCTTGGCGAACTCGACGCCGACGACGTGGGCGCCCGATTTCGGCGCGTCGGCGGAAAGCCGTTGCTCGGGGGGAATCCCGAGGAAGTTGTAGACGAAGACGAGTTTGCCGCCCTTGACGAAGAGCGCGTAGCCGCCGAAGCGCGATCCTTGCGCGACGATGATGCCTTGCGTGTCCTTGGTGAATTCGACCTCGGCCAGAATCTTGAACGACACGCCCAACGTCCGCGCCGCCGACGCTTCGGGGATCTCGGTCGTGTCCGGGTAGTAGACGTAGCGCCCGGTCTTCGGCGCGGCGACGTGATATTCCAGCTTGTGAATGTCGGCGACCCCGACATCGTCGAGCGGCAGGACGTTGTACTTTTGCGCTTCGGTCATCCAGAGATCGACCAGGTCCTTGAGTTTTTGCGGATTTTCTTGCGCCAGGTCGATCGCCTCGGAGCGATCTTCGTCGGCATGGAAGAGTTGCCACCGATCCTGGTCGAAATGGCCGAGGTTTGACGGCATCGGGCCATGGACGGCGACCGCCTTCCACCCCTTGTGCCAGATGCCGCGGGTGCCGACCATCTCGTAGTACTGGGTTTCCCGCGGCGTCGGCGCACTCGCGTCATCGAAGCTGGAGCGCATCGAGGCCCCGGCGAGTGGAACCTGCTCGATGTCGTCGACCACGTCGGGGAACGACACGCCGCAGCAGTCGAGGATCGTCGGCACGATGTCGGTGACGTGGTGATATTGGGTCCGCACCTCGCCCCGGGCCTTGATCCCCTTCGGCCATGAGATCACGAGCGGGTCGCAGGTGCCGCCAGCGTAGCTGTAGCGCTTGAACATCTTGTACGGGGTGGAAAAGGCGACGGCCCAGCCGGTCGGGTAGTGGTTGTAGGTGTCGGGCGAGCCGAGTTTGTCGATCATCGCCATGTTTTGCGCGATGTCGTCCGGAAAGCCGTTGAAGAACTTGTTTTCGTTGACCGAGCCGTTCGGGCTTCCTTCGCCGGAGGCGCCGTTGTCGGCGGCGTAGATGATGAGCGTGTTGTCGAGTTGCCCCGACTCCTCGAGGTAGTCGATGACCCGCCCGATCTGGGCGTCGGTGTATTCGGAATAGCCGGCGTAGACTTCCGCCATCCGGGAGAAGAGTTTCTTCTCGTCGTCCGAGAGCGAATCCCATGGCCGGACATCGTCGTTCGGATCGTGCGTGCCTTCCGGCATCGGGTTGATCGGCGTCAGTTGCGTGCCTTCCGGGAGGATGCCGCGCTCGATCATCCGCGGCAGCACCCATTCGCGATAGGCTTCGTAGCCGTCGTCGAACTTCCCCTTGTATTTGTCGATGTACTCCTGCGGCGCGTGGTGCGGGGCGTGGTTGGCGCCCGGGCAATACCACATGTACCAGGGCTTGTCCGGCCGCGCCTGCTTGACGTCGCGAATGAACTGGATCGCCTGGTCGGCGATGTCCTTGGAGAAGTGGTAACCCTCCTCCGGTTGATAGGGTTGGTCGATGAAGTGGTTGTCTTCGATCAACTCGGGATACCACTGGTTCGTCTCGCCGCCGAGGAAGCCGTAGAAGCGGTCGTAGCCGAGGCCGAGCGGCCAGCGCTTCTTGTTCGCGCCCATGTCGAAGGCGTCGACCGGAACGTTGTGGTTCTTGCCGATCCAGAGGGTGGCCCAGCCGGCGTCGCGCAGCACCGTCGCCATCGTCGCGATGTTCGCCGGAATGTGGCCGTTGTAGCCGGGGAAGCCGACGGCCGATTCGGAAATGGAGCCGAAGCCGTTCTGGTGGTGGTTGCGGCCGGTCAGGAAGCACGATCGCGTCGGGGAGCACAGGGCGGTCGTGTGCCACTGGGAGTAGGTGAGGCCGTTGTCGGCGAGCCGCTGCAGCGTCGGCATCTGGATGCGTCCGCCGTAGGGCGACCACGCCGCGACGCCGGTGTCGTCGTAGAGCACGACGAGCACGTTCGGTGCGCCCGCGGGCGCCTTGTCGGGAAGGAACGCGTCCCAGTCGGGGACGGAGTCTCGGATGTCCCGCTCGATCCGGCCCTTGAACGGCTTCGGCATCGTCTGCTCCTTTCGGGAGTGGCTTGGCGAGACGGTCGCGCGCGCGTGAGTGACGCCACGTCACCCGGCGGGGGTGAGGCATCGCGATCCGCCGCCGCAGGACAGTCCGGCCGTGCTCTTCCTGCGCCAGCTGCTGCTCTCGTGGGCCGCCAACGCGATCGTGCTCGCCGTCGTCGCCTGGGCGTTCGACGACGTCACCTTCGACGGGCTGGGGAGCCTGCTCGTCGCGGCGGCGCTCTTCGGGGTTC
>JAICJJ010000017.1 GCA_025928535.1 Thermomicrobiales bacterium | reverse complement strand
TCGCCGGGAACGAGGATCGCCTGGCACCCCGCGTCACGCACGACGCGCGCCGTCTCGTTGGCGTCGTCGTCTTCGTTGAGATAGGCGATGAGGACGTCGGCGCCCTCGCGGGCGAAGGCCAACGCCACGGCGCGGCCGATGCCGCTGTCGGCGCCGGTGATGAGGGCCGCTTTGCCGCGCAAGCGATCATGGCCCTGATACGAGTCCTCGCCAAAGTCGGGTCGCGGCGTCATCTCCGCTTCGCGGCCGGGCGGCACCAGCGGCGACTGGGGAAAGGGCGGTTGCGGCCCGCGCTGGCGCGGATCGTCGGTCAGAACATCGGCGGGCATGTTGAACTCCTGCTGAATGAATGCGAACCATCAGGGTTGGGCGGCGCGCGGCGGCCGCTCCGTGCGCGGTCACGATGCCGCGGGCGCGTGCGGTCGTGCCTGAATCAGCCGCCAGCCGATCAGGAGCATGGCCGCGCCCCAGACCAGGAAGGCGAGATCCCACCAGATCCACTGGCTGCGCGGCACGGTTTCATTGACGTGATGCAGCCCGAGCAGTTCATGATCGATCAGCCCCTCGACGAGGTTGAAGACGCCCCATCCGAGCAAGATCAGTCCCGCGAACCAGCGGCCCGACCACGGCGCCGGCGCCATCGCTGCGACGCGCCAGAGCAGCAGGAGGCCGGCCGCGGTCACCAAATAGGTTCCAGCATGAAAGACGCCGTCCCAGAAGGTGTTGACCCGCAAGCCGGCCACGGTGGTGACCGGATCAGCCGCGACGCTGGAGAGCAGGTGATGCCATTGCAGCAGCTGGTGGAAGACGATGCCGTCGAAAAAGCCCCCGAGGCCGATCCCGAGCAGCACCCCGGCCCACGCCGCGAGCGCACGACCCGACGCCGCGTGCGCGCCGTCCGGTGCGCGGTGTGTCGCTGCCTCGACCGGCCGCGCGTCCGGCGCGTTCTGGCGCGCGTCGTCCCCGTGCATCCGCCGCCCTTGCTGGTTGGGCCAAACCGGACCGCGACCTCACGCGCTCGGCGTCGCCATGACGTTCATGCCGCCGGTTCCCGCCGATCCGGTCGGCGACAGATAGACGACGACGTTGGTGCCGCCGCTCGGATCGCCGCTCAACAACGCGATGCCGGTCAAGCCGGAGCCGTTCAGTTCATGCAGCCCGAACGCCAGCGTGTCGCCGAATTGCACGCCTCCGACATCGCCGCAGGCGACGTAGGTCTGGATCTCCTGCTGGCTCTTGTGGACGTTGAGCGCATGCGGCCCATTCAGGATGTCCGCGATCGACGCATTGATCTTGGTGACGCTCATATAGACCGGCAACGGCGCTCCGGTGGTCGACGCGGCGTTGCTCATCGGCGTGCCGCCGACGATGGGCGTGCCGCCGCCGGTGGTCGGCGTGCCGGCGGTCGCCGGGATGCCGACGTTCGACAGCGGATAGACGATGTCGCCGAGTTGGGCGCAGGTGCCGACGTGAATGTGGGCCGGCATCGAGATCGACCCAGTCAGTTCGGTCGTCGCCATCGGCGTCGAGGATTGCGCCCCGACCACGACGGCGCTCAGTAGCAAGGCCAGGCTCGTCACGAACGCGCCAACGCCGGCACGCCATGCAATCCGGGTCATGGTCTTCCCCCTCGTCCATTGTCGTGGCTGCGGTCGCGATCGCCTGATCGCGTGTGCCGCTCAGACGCACGCTTGGCGCCAGACTCGCTCCGGCGGCCAATGCCCGATCCTGATGGGGGTGGGTCCGCGCCTCGGAAAACGGCGATGCACGGCCACATCGTCGGCGCTTGGGTCCGAGAACGTCATCCGTCCAATACCGTGGTGGGGCTGGGAAGGCGGATTCTGGGAACCGGACGGTCTGAACCGGGCGATGGCGGCCGGATCGAGGGACGGCGCGCTCTGGGCGGCGACAGGCAGCGCGCGCCCGCCGCAGACGGCGATGAGGACGGCAAGCAGCGGCAGCAGGTGGCGCGGATGAGGCATCGGCGGGAGGCTCCGGGCGAAATTCGCGTGGCCGCCACGGGTGGGACGACCGGCGCGGAGTATCGATGGCGAGCGCGCCGCCGATAAGGCGACCGATGCCAATGTCCCAGGGGACCGCGCGTGTCGGCATCGCAGTCTGGCGCCGAATAACTTATGTGTCGAGAAACGTCGCGCGGCCGAGAATGAGGCAGCCTGTTGAAAAAAGGCAGATCGGCGGCCGCGGCAAGCCGGGGACCGGTTTCGATCCCCAGATCTGCGCACGATTGCTCCGCGCAATCGGGCGGCTCTAGGTGCAGCAAGGCCCCAAACCGGGCATCCGAGGACTTTTTCAACAGGCTGGAGGGTTATGGGAACCGGGGCGGGCTCGCTGGCCGCAGGTTCAGCCCGGCGCCGACGCGCTCGCGCCGCTCGCGCCCAGCGGCAGCCGCACGGTCACCGTCGTTCCCTGGCCGGCCTCGCTCGCGACCGCGATCGTCCCGCCGAGCTGGCTAATGATCTGCTTGGCGCCGGCCAGGCCGACGCCGCTGCCGGCAATGCCGCCGACGTTGCCGCCGCGACGAAAGCGATCGAAGACGTAGGGCAAATCGGCAGCCGGGATGCCGACGCCTTGATCCCGCACCCGCAGGATGGCCCACGCGCCGCCCGCCGCGTCGTGCTCGCGGTCCACGGCGATGACGATCTCGCCGCCGTCGGGGCTGTACTTGCTGGCGTTGTCCAACAGGTTGGCCACGACCCGCTCCAGCCGCGCCCGATCCCAGACGCCAACCAGCGTCGGGACCGCCGCCGCCACCTGGACGGGATGCTGGGCGCCGCGCCGTTCAGCTTCCTGCGCGCAGGCGGCGGCAAGGGCGACGAGGTCAACGTCGTCCCGGCGCAGCGCGAGCGGCCGACCGGCGCGTAGATGCGCCGCGTCCAGCGCCTCGTTGATCAGCGCCAGCATGCGGCCGGCGTCGGCGTCGATCGCCTGCAGTTCGGCCGCAATCGTCGCCGCGTTCACGGCTTCGGCCCGGCGGAATTGACGCTGCAGCAACTGGGCGCGGCCCCGCACGACGGTCAGCGGATTCTTGAGGTCGTGGGTGGCGGCGTCGATGAAGGCGATGCGGTCCCGTTCGGCGTCTTTCTGCGCGGTGAGATCGACGACGGCCCCAATCCACGGCGATCCCGTACGCTCCAGGGCGGCGCCGCCGAGGAGGACTGGCACCCGGGCGCCATCCTGCCGCACAAACTCCACCTCGAACGGGGCGCACACCCCCCGCCTCGCCACATCGGCCAGCGCCTGCGCCATGGCGGCGGCAGAATCCGGTGGCGTCAAATCTGACCAGCGCAGCTGGCCGGCCGCCAGGTCATCTTGGGTATAGCCGACCAGCTGGAGCAAGGGGTCGTTGGCTTCGAAGATGCGGTCGCCGTCGGCGACCAAGAGCCCGATGACCCCCGTGTCGAAGAGCCGGCGCACCTTGGCTTCCGCCTGCCGCGCCTCCTGGTAGAGCCGGGCGTTGTCGATCGCCAGCGCGCAGTGCCGCGCCAATTCTTCGGCGAAGGGGACATCGTCCGCTCCGAAGCGGCGGCCGGAGTCTCCGTGGACCAGCGTGAGGACCCCGAGGGCGCGATCACGGGCGACGAGCGGCACGACGAGCTCGGAGGCGAAGCCGAGTTGCCGCAGGAACGCGAGGTGATGCTCGTCTCTGGCTTCGGCCACGAACCGGTCCGGCGCGACGTCGGGGTCGACCCAGGGCGTGCCGGAACGGAGGACTTTCCAGGTGGTGTGGACGCGGTCCGCCGCGATCACCGGGTACTCGTGGCGCAACGCCTCGGCGATGGGCCCGCGCTGGGAGTCGCGATGGATGATCGCCAGCCGGTGCAACGCGCCATCGGGGCCGAGCAGGTCGATGGTGCACCAGTCGGCCAGCCGCGGCACGGCCAGGCGGACGACCCGCTCGACCGCGGCGTCGAGATCGAGGTCGGCGGCGAGGACCGAACTCGCCTCGGCCAGGAAGCGGGCGCGATCCTCGCTCGCCGGCAGGGCCGCTTCGGCCCGTTTGCGCGCGCTAATGTCCAGGCCGTACTTGACGACGGCGCCGTCCTCCAGCGCCGCGCCGGCGAACATCATCCAGGCGCGCGTCCCGTCGGCCCGCAGATACTCTTTCTCGTAGGGACCGATTTGGCCAGTCGCCGCGAGTTGCGCCAGTTGCGCTTCGCTGCTGGCCACATACTCGGGCGGGGTCATGTCGCGCCAGGTCAACACGCCGCTGGCAATCGTCTCCCGCCGGTAGCCGGTCATGGCGAGGAAGGCGTCGTTGGCGTCGGTGAGCGTGCCCGCCGCGTCGAAGCGGAGCACGCCGACGCCGGGAATGTTCAGCATCCGTTCGAGCCGCGCCTGGGCGGCGCGCTGGGCCTGCGCCGCCCGATCCCGGCTGGCGCTCAGCCCGACGAGCAGCGCCGCGACGAGGACAAAGATGACCATGGCCGTCTGGTCGGCGGCGCTGAGCGACCACGCCCCGAGCGGGTCGAGCGCCACGAGGCTGATGAGCGGCAGGGCAAGGAGGATGGCGGCGAGAGCCGGACCGACGCCGCCCGCCCAGGCGGCCAGCGCCACCGCGGCGAAGAAGGGCGCCAGCGGCGCCGCTGTCAGCCACGGATGCAGGAGAGCGCTCAGCAGGGCGGCCGCGGCGACGGACACGACCGCGACGGCAGAGCGACGCCAGGCCGGAGGCGGGGAGAGATCATCGCGCAGGCGGAGCATCGGGTCCTCACAGCCGCGCCGAGGGATTGCCGCGCCGCGCCGACCACCCGGACCATGCGCCGGATGCCGGCGGCGGTCGAGGATTGTAGTGCAGGACGACTGGGGCATGAGGCAGCGCTGCTGAACGGCGAACGGGTGCGGCCGGCGTCACCCATCGCGCGTGGCCGCCACGCGCCAAGACGCTGAGCGGACCATCGGCGTCTTGGCGCGCGGCGTCGTTGTGCCGCGCCCGCATCTCCCGAGGGGCGCGATGCTCGGCTCCGGTCCACTCCCGCATCGACTGGTCGCCGGTCGCGTTGCCGCAACGCCGCGACCAAGCCGCGGCCGCCGCTTTGGTGCGAAACAATCAATGTATGCAAAAACGTCGTGGGGCCGGAAATGCGCCAGCCTGTTGAAAAAGTCCTTGGACGCTTGGGTTACCGCCTTGCAGGATCCGAAGCGGCCCGATTTCGCGGGGAAATCTTGCTCAGATCTGGTCATCGACCCTGGCTCCAGGCGCGCCGCGGCCGCCGCGCTGCCTTTTTTCAACAGGCTGGAGGGTTATGGGAACCGGCTCCATAACTCCGGGCATCCCCGCCCCTTGAGAAGTCCCACTCTTCAGCGCAGCCCGAGTTGGTCTAGCCGGCTGAGAGTGTCCTCGAGGCCCCAGCTCTCCACGATCCGGCCATCGTGAATGCGGTAGATGCCCACCTCGTCGACGGCTTCGAAGCGACGGCCGGTGGGCGCGTAGCCGAGCCACTCGCCAAGATGCGTGCCGGAGCAGGTGAAGCGACCGACGACGTGGTCGCCCTCGGCAATGAGGTCGATGATCGCCATGTGGGTGTCGGGGAACGAGGCCAGGAAGGGCGCGATCCAAGCATAGGCGGCTTCAGCGAGGTCCGGCGCATAGAGGTCCGCGATGACCTCCAGCCGACCGCCGTTGAGCACCTCATCCACCAGCCGCCGCACGACGGCCTTGTTGGCCTCCGACATGCTCGCCCCTCCCGTCGCTCTTATCGACGAATCAAGTAAGAAACCAGGCCGGGGAACCCGTTTCGAAACGCGAAAGAAGCGATATCTGAGCGGACGTCGCGGATTGGCGCGCGAGCGCCGACGCATCATCGAGCTTCGCGTTGACGCGGCATCACGCGGGCTGCTGGCGCAGCCGATAGCAGGCGCCGAGAATGCCGCCGTAGACGAGATGGGCGAGGATCACCGAGATGGGCGTCCGCTTGCCATAGTTGAGCGCGAGGAAGCCCGGGGGCTCAAGCTGCCGGGTCGGCGTCGGCCCCTGCTGCTCGCTCGCCATCCGGGGGTGCAAGCCTGGCAGCAATGGCATGCCGACAACGAGGACGAAGAGCGCGTGGACGAGACCGATCCCCGCGCCGCGCCACCAGCTCGCCCGTCGCCAACTTTCGAAGGCCGCCGCATAGAGTGCGGCGAAGAACCAGCCGTTGATGAGGTGCAGGCCGAAGCCGATCGCCTTCGCCCGATCCCGGTTCGGCGTCGCCATCGTGCCGAGCATGTAGGGCAAATTCATCCGCGTCAGGCCGAGCCCTTGGCTGCCGGCCAGCAGCGTCGTTAGGACCAGCGTGCCGACGAACCCCCAGAGCGAGACGCTACGCCCGTTCATGCCTTCTCCATCGCCTCCGTTTCGAGCCGGCGGTCCGCTCCGGCCGCCGAATCGCACGCCGCCAGCGTCAGCGCCGCGTTGATCAGCCCGACATGGGTGAACGCCTGCGGGAAATTGCCGAGCGCCGCGCCCGTGTCGGGATCGATCTCTTCGGCGAAGAGGCCGACGTCGTTGGCGTACCCGAGCAATCGTTCGAACGCGCGGACCGCTCCCGCGACATCGCCGGCGAGGGCTTGGCATTCCACGCCCCAAAAGCTGCAGATGCCGAACGGGGCCTCCCCGGCCGGCAGCCCGTCGTCCGTCGCGGCATCGTACCGATAGAGCAGCTCGTCCCAACCCAACCGGTCGCGGATGCGGGCGAGGGTGGAGGTCATGCGCGGCGCGGCTGCGTCGATGTAGTCATAGAGCGGGAGGGTGAGGAGACTGGCGTCGAGCCGGTCGCCATCGAAGATCTGCGTGTAGCTGCCCAGTCGCACGTTATATCCATGGCGCTCGGTCGCGTCCCGAATGGCGCGGCGCTCGCGCCGGAACCCGGCGACGTCGATGTCCAGCCCGTGCCGCTCGTGCAGCGCGATCAGCCGGTCGAGCGCGACCCAGCAGAGCGCTTTGGAGTGCGTATGGTGAAACCGCCCTGAGCGTCCTTCCCAGATGCCTTCGTCCGGCTCCCGCCAGCGGCGGCAAACCGTGCGGCCAAGCCCTTCCAGCATCCGCGTCGTGTCGTGATCGAAGCCGCCGCCGACGCGCGCAAAGCGCAGGGCGGCGTCGAGCACTTCGCCGTAGACGTCGAGTTGCAATTGTCCCGAGGCATCGTTGCCGATCCGCACCGGCCGCGACCCGGCGTAGCCGGCGAGATGGGCGAGTTCGCGTTCCGGCAGCCGGGCCGCGCCATAGACATCGTAGACCACTTGCAGCTCGGGCCAGGTCAGGCGGGTCGCGTGCAACATCCAGTTCAGAAACGCTTCGGCTTCGAGACGGTAGCCGAGGGCGAGGAGGGCGCGCAACGTAAACGAGGCGTCGCGCAGCCAGCAGTAGCGGTAGTCCCAGTTGCGGACGCCACCCAGTCGTTCCGGCAGCGACGTGGTTGGCGCGGCGACGATGGCGCCGGAGGGCGCATAGGCGAGCAGCTTCAACACCAGAGCGCTGCGGACGACGGCCTCGCGATAGGGACCCTGGTAGGCGCCGCGGTCGGCCCAGGCCCGCCACCATTCCGCCGCGCGGTCGATCCGCATCCGGGCGGCGTCGCCAAGGGAGGGAGCGACGAATGGAGCGTCAGCGGCATAACTGAGCGAGAGGTAGGCGCGATCGCCGGGCGCGATACGGGCGACGCCCCGCGCCCCTGTCCCGCCCGGATCTGCCGTCAGCGACAACGCCGATCGCAGAAGGAGCAATCCGCCCGGGACCTCGCACCGCCAACCGAATGCGCCTTGATCATGGAGCGCCGGCCGGAGCTGGCCGTAGCCGGGCCGGGGATCGTAGACGATCTCGAGATCGACCGCGCCCGCTTGCCCCTCGACCTCGCGCAGTAGCTCGTGTTCGGGGAGCAATGCCGCCCGCTTGTCTTCCTCGGCGGCAACCGGCATCGCATCGCGCAGCGTGACGACGCCGTCGGACGTCTGGAAGATCGTTTCGAGGATATTCGTGTCCGGCAGGTAGCGCCGGACGGCTTGATACGGGCCAATCGGCCGAATCTGGAAGCGGCCGCCCCGCTCAGCATCGAGCAGCGCGGCAAACAACGACGGGCTGTCGAAGCGCGGCCAGCAGAGCCAATCGATCGCGCCGTCGCGGCCGACGAGCGCCGCGCTGCGAGAATCGCCGATCAGCGCGTAGTCGCCGATCGGCGGATAGGCGGTGCGCCGCGCCGCTTCCATCATCGGCGTGCTTGTCGGTCGCGGCCGACCAAGAAAGCGAGGCCACCGAGGGCGGCCGCGCCCGCCAGCCAACGCCGGTGCGTATCGAGCCAGAGTTGCGGGCAATGGGCGTGGGCACGGTCGTCGAACGCGCCGCGCGCGCCGTGGTCGCCGGGAACCGGCTCCCAGAGATCGTTCGGCCGGTCCGGATCGCGCGGGCCGTCATATTGCTGGCTGTCGTAGCCGGTCCGCGCCAGATAATGATCGAGGAGGCCGGGGATGAACTTGTTCAGTTCGATCGCCAGCGCCGTCGACACGCCGACATCCAGTTCGCGCCGACGGTGATGGGCCGCCCAAGAGATGGCGCGGGCGGCGACTTCCGGCTGGTAGATCGGCGGCACCGGCTGCGCCTGGCGCGGCAGGCGGCTCTTGATCCAGCCGAATTGCGGCGTGTTGACGGCCGGCAACTGAACCATCGTGATCCGAACCTTGCTGCCGTCGTGCTCCAGTTCGCAACGCACCGATTCGGTGAAGCCCTGGATCGCGTGCTTGGCGCCGCAATAGGCGGATTGCAAGGGGATGCCGCGGTAGGCGAGGGCGGAGCCGACCTGAACGATGACGCCGCGGTCGCGCGGCAGCATCCGCTGCAGGGCGGCCAGCGTCCCGTAGACGGAGCCGAGATAGGTCACTTCGGTGACGCGCCGGTACTCTGACGGCTCCATCTCCTTGGCCGGCGAAAACACCGAGGTCATCGCGTCGTTGATCCAGATGTCGATCGGGCCGAAACGCGCTTCGACCGCCGCCGCGGCCGCTTCGACCTGATCGGGGTCGGCCACGTCGATCGGCAGCACAAGCGCTTCGCCGCCGGCCGCTTCGACCTCCCGCCGCGCGCCTTCCAGCCCGTCGACGCCGCGCGCCACGAGTCCGATCCGCGCCTGCCGCCGGGCGAATTCGCGCACGGTCGCCCGGCCGATGCCGGCGGACGCGCCCGTGATGACCACAACCTCCGACGGGCTCTCCGGTGCCATCGAGCGCCTCCCAGCTGCCGCTAGTCATGATCCGGACGAGATCGGCGAAGCCGCCGCTGTGGGCGTCGCCGTCGGGTCTGGGACTGCCGCCGGCGGGAGCTGCGCGAACCCGAGGAGCACGACGCCGACGGCGATGGCGGTTATTCCGACCCCCCCAGGATGAGGCGACGCGTTCGCGTGGGGTTCGGGATCCGATCTTCACGAGGGGTCGATCGGGTCCGCATGCCATCCCTACGCGCGGACCTCGCCGGCCGCGTCAGCCGCAGCCGGTTGGCCGGAGAGCGAACTCGGCGCGTCGAGATTGGCGCCCTGATCGACGCCGACGCCGAGGCGATCGACCAACTCGCCGCCGAGCCAGCCGGTGACCAAGGCGGCCAGCAAGCCGATCACTTCGAGCACGAGCGGCAGCCCCGCGGCGACATCCGGTTGGTCGCGCCGCAGCCACCAGGCGATGGCGAAGAGCACGACGATGATGACGTTGCCGAGGCCGTGGGTCGTCGCGATTTGCTTGGCGCGCGTGCCGCTCGGGATCGCCGCCCAGTCGATCGCGCCGAAGAGCGCGGCCAGCAGCCCCGTGATGATGCCGGCGGCGATCATCGGGTGGGACGCCTGGCTCAGTGAGCGCCAGCCGCCGAAGGTCGCCAGCAGATCGAAGATGACGGCCATGCCGAGCAGGCCAAGGGGAAACGGAATCAGCATCGGGTGAATGGGGTGGCCAAACAACTTCGCCCGACTCTCCATCTGGTCCCCTCCGTTCCTCCTGGCGGCCGTGCCGCGCGGTTGGCGCTCGTCCGCGCCGACTACTTGACCACGACCGTCCCGTGCATGTTGGCGTGGAACTCGCAGTGGTAGTCGTACGTGCCGGGCTTGGTGAAGGTGACGCTATACGTGTCGCCGGGGTTGAGGGTTGGCGATTTGATGACGGTCTGGTCGGTGCCGGTCACCGTGTGCTGGGTCGCGTCATTGTTGGTCCAGGTCACTTTCGTGCCGACGGCGACCTGGATCGGATTCGGCTGGTAGGCGAAATTCTTGATCGTCGCGGCCACGGGTTGCGCGCTGGTTGCGCTCGGCGCACTCGCCGCCGGCGAGGCCATGCCGCCGCTCGCGGCCCCGGAGAGATCCTTGGCCAGATAGACGAAGACCATCGTCTGGTTATTGCCCCGGTCATACAAGAGGGCGATCCCGCTTTCGCCGGAGCCGTTCAGTTCTTTCAGCCCGATCGCCAGCGTTCCGCCGTTGGCCATCGCCGATCCGGTCATCATCGAGCCGCCGAGATCGCCGCAGGCAATGTAGCGCTGGATGTTGGCCTGGCTCTCATGCACGTTGATCGCGTAGGGCTTGGCCAGCAGATCCTGCAACGAGGCGTTGACGAGGGTCTGGCTCGTCTCGACCGCGATCGCCGAGGTCGCGCCCATCGCCGGGCTCATCGTCAAGCCGCCTGGCGTCGCCATCGCGCTCGGCATGCCGGTGCTTGGCGTGGCCGCCATGGCCTGCATCCCTTGCATCATGCCGCTGGCGCTGACGTTGGTCAGGGGATAGACGACGTCGCCGAGCTGGGCGCACGAGCCGGAATGGATGTGGGCGGGGTGGCTTTCGGCGGCGTCTTGCGCGATCGTCCCCTGCGTCCCGAAGCCGAGCCCCACCAGCGCGCAGAGCGCGACGACGCTGCCGAGTTGTTGCCAACGGTTCATCGGTCGATTCCTCCCGTTCGATGCTCGCCCCGCACGCCTCCACGCAGCGTGCGTCATTACCGTGGTTGCCCGGACCCGCCGTCGCGGACCAAGCGGCGCTACGTCGCGGCGAGATCGCCGTTGACGCCATTCGGGAAGAAGCCGCCGCTGCGGACGCCGGTGTTCGGCGTCAGGTAAACGATCTGCAGCACCTGCTGGGGCGTTCGGGTGAACGCGATGCCACGGTCGTCGGAATGCTCGGCCCACGAGCGGTCATCGCCCCCCCGATTCCAACCGCGGCCATCCCCATCAAGGCGCGGCGACGATCGATCAGTGAAGCAGTGCGGGTCATGGACAGCCTCACTTTCTCCTAAGGCGGACGCGCGGCCGCGTCCACCTTGATCGCAGTGCGCTTCCACATCGCCTCGGTGCGGGTGTCGTCATGGTGCCTCCGTTTCCAGCGGCTCTTCCGCCCACCAAATCCAGCGCGAGCCGTCCGCGTGCGCCGGCCAGGCCGGCAGTTCCCCGGCCGCCTCCAGGCGCGCCCGCGCCAGCCGCGTCGCCGTGGCGTACAGGTAGTGGCGCAGCGACGCGAACGCGGTTCCACGATCCGGCAGGGTGGTCGCGGCGACGGCGGCCGCGAGCGCCGGCCGCTGCGCCCGGAACGCCTCCGCCATCGCGTCGGCCAGTTCGGCGAGGACGGGCTGGAGCGCGGCGCGATCGGCGGCGCGCACAATCGGGAAGCCAGGTTGGTAGTAGCGCTCGACGCCGGATCGACACCCGTCATCCGGCGCCACGACCTCGGCGATGAGCTCGCTCGCCAGCAGATCCGTCACATGTCGATGCACGGCCGGCGCGGAAATGCCGAGGAGTCCGGCAAGCTGCGAGATTGTGCGCGGCTGGCGAGCGAGGGCGTTGAGGATGCGCTCTTTGGCGCCGTCGTTGAGCTTGCCGTCGTGCGGGATGGCGGCCCACGGGTCGCTCATCAGGTCGCTGGCAGAGGCGCAGGAGCAAGCCAAGCGCAGCCTAGGTTCGTCCGAGTTGGAGGAGACGTCGCCCATGTCGCCGATTGCCGCTTGGAAATGCGCGACCGCGCGGCTGGTCTTAACACAGAGGTTAATTCGCAAGCGACGTGCCAGGTGGACGACCGACCCGCGTCTTGAACGGATGTGACGGTTGGCGAGCCAACGCGAGGATGATGAACCCGCGGACGATCGCGGCGCGGTTGCGCGCGGTGAAGGGTGCTCGACGGCAAGCGCAGGTAAGCATCATGGCTCCTGGTCCGGGTAATGAGGGGTTGTCGGAACCAAGCACGATCGATCGGCCTCGGGCCCCGTCTCTTTCCGACGCCGATCCGCGAGTGCGCCAACCGGCGGGTTCGGGCTTGCCGGCGCGGATGAAGGCGCTGATCACGCGGCCGTCGCTGGCGTCGAACCGAGGAAGGCGGACGCATCCCACGACGGACTCGATCCGCCGCAAGAACCGCTCTCGTTCCCGAGGCGCTCGGCGCGTTCGCGCGGATCGTAGACCCGCGTGACGTGCAGCTCGACATCAGCGAATCCGGCCGCAGCCAACAAGCGGCGGTCGTTCTGCTCTTTCGATGCCCCGCGATGCGGCCGACCCAAGAATACGTACTTGTACGGATGCTCGCCTGACCTTGCACGTCTAGGATGGCGACATGCCCAAGGGAGGCGCCCGTCAATGGGGTCGCGTCGGGTCGTGCGCCGGGCGTGGGACGTCGCCCAGGAGGCACAAGCGATGGCGCCGCGATCCGAGAACCTTCTGATGCGTGCGCTGAGCGGGAACTGCTCCTGGCCGCGTCGCCCGGCGTCGGCTCGTCGTCGGCGGAGACACGGCCGTCCTTGGGCTGGCGGCCCTGGCCATTGTTTCTGATCCCGTCGATCCGCCCGCCGCGCACCGATCGGAGCCAACGATGGACCTTCGGCGCTTGCCGTTCCGCGCACGGAGCCGCTCCGGCGGCCTGTCGCGCCGAGCCCTGATGGGCGGCGCGCTCGGCAGCGGCGCGGCCCTCGCCGCCGCAGGGTTGGCGCAGACCGCCGTCCAAGTGAGCGCAGCCCTCGATCCGGGCCCGCCGCAACTGCGCGAATTCGTCCTCACCGCCGCCGAGTTCGAGTGGCCGGTCTCGTCCGATACGACGGTGCGCGTCTGGGGGTACAACCACCAGCTGCCCGGGCCGGAACTGCGGGTGCGGGAAGGAGACCAGGTGCGCGTCACCTTGCGCAACGCCTTGCCCGTCCCGACCACGATCCACTGGCACGGCGTCAACGTGCCGCCGGCGATGGACGGCCCGGCCGGGCTCAACCAGGCGCCGGTGCCGCCCGGCGAGACATTCGTCTACGAATTCACGGCGCGCCCCGCCGGCACGCGCTGGTATCACTCCCACACCGATCCGGCACTGCAGATCGCGCTCGGCCTCTACGGTCCCTTCATCATCGAGCCGCGCCAGCCCCTGCGCGCCTTCGATCGCGAGTACACCTACCTCCTTCAAGAATGGGATTTGCAATTGACGCCGGACGTCGCGCTCGGCAACGCGCCGCCGGGCGCCGGCGACCGGCTGCTGCGCGGCGGCGAGTTCGGCGCCGATCTCTTCCTCTTCAACGGGCACGCCCACGACGGGATCACGCCGATCAAGCTGGCGACCGGCGAGCGTGTGCTCATCCGCCTCATCAACGCCGGCAACCTGCCCCACGCCTTCCACACCCACGGCCACTCCTTCAAAATCGTCGCCACGGACGGCAATCCGGTCCCGCTCGGCCTGGAGTGGGTCAAGGACACCGTCTTGATCGGTCCGGCGGAGCGCTACGATCTGGAATTCGTCGGCGACAACCCGGGCGTGTGGATGGTCCATTGCCACATGGAGCCCCACATGGCCAACGGCATGATGACGTTCATCGTCTACGACGGAACCGTGCCGACGGGACCGGCGGCCGCCTACTTCGACCCGACCACCGGCATGTTCGATACCGGGCACGAGCATGCGATGCCGGCGGCGACGACGGCGACGATCTCCGGAGCGACGCCGCCGGCCGCGCCCGCCGCGCCGAGCGCCACGGCCGCCGCGCCGGCGGGGAACTCGGTCACGATCGCGATGGTGGACGATCGCTTCGAGCCGAACCAGATCACGGTCCCGGCGGGCACGACGGTGGTCTGGGTCAACAAGGGGCGGGACTGGCACAGTGTGGCCGCCTTCGACGGCAGCTTCGAGTCGGGTCGGGTCGGACCGGGCGAAACCTTCTCGGCGCGGCTCGACAAGCCGGGGGTCTACCAGTACCTCTGCAAACACCACGTGCTGCAGGGCATGACGGGGCAAATCACCGTCACCTAACGGCCAGCCGCTCGCCGGGGAGCGAAGGAGGTGATGCGCGGGGAAGAGAGGGCCTTGACGCGGTCTCGAGGGCTTGGCCCGGCAAGACTCTTCGCCTTTGGATCGACAAGAGGAGGGACCGATGCCAGCTAACCGTCGCCCCGCAACCCCCGTGATCCTGCCGCGACACCTCGGGATGGAACAGTTGAGCCGTCGCGCCGCCGTGCGCCTCCTGGCCGCGCTGGGGGTGGCTGGGGTGAGTCTGCCGGTGGCGCGGCAGGCGGCCGCCCAGCAGGCGACGCCCGTGGCGCCGCCGCTGGCGACGCCGGCGCTCGGGC
>JAICJJ010000605.1 GCA_025928535.1 Thermomicrobiales bacterium | reverse complement strand
TGATGGCGTGGTCGGTCATGTCTTCGGTGAAGTGGTAGCCCTGCGCCGGGGTCTTGTCCGGCTCGACCGGGATCGTCCCTTCGTAGATGGCGGGGTACCACTGATTGGTTTCGCCGCCGATGAAGCCGTAGAAATATTCGAAGCCGCCGCCCCCGGTCGGCCATTGGTTGAACGGCCCCATCGGGCTCGTTTCCCAGACCGGCACTTCGTGGCATTTGCCGAATTGGGCGGTTGCGTAGCCGTTCAGTTTGAGCGTTTCGGCCAGCGGCGCCTTGTCTTTCGGCAAGATCGAACTGTAGCCGGGCGCCGAGGTCGCCAGTTCGCAGATGCTGCCCATGTTGACCGAGTGATGATTGCGCCCGGTCAGGAGCGCCTGCCGCGTCGGCGAGCAGAGGGCGGTCGTGTGGAAGCGCGAATATTTGAGGCCATTTTTCGCCAACCGTTCGGCGGCTGGCGTGGGGATTGGTCCGCCAAAGGCGCTGGAGGCGGCGAAGCCGGCGTCGTCGATGAGCACGATCAAGACGTTCGGGGCGCCGGCCGGCGGCCGAATCGGCTTGATCGGCGGAAAGGAGGTTTCGGGGTCCTTGGCGTCGAACGTCGTCAGGCCGACGTGCTGCGGGTCCGGGATCGGCAGATTGGCGCGTGGAAATGGATCGTGACCATTCGACATCTCGCATCTCCTTCGCGTTGGCGCGATCGCTCATGTCGGCCGATGCAATGACGCGCGTCGAGCGCGCCCGCGAATCCTCCTTCCGCCTGCGCGGAGCGTCGCTCAGGGCGAACGATAGCCAGCATCCCGGCATCGCCCGAGCGAGCGGCTCATCAGATTTGCATTTCCGCGGTGCTCCACTGGCACGATCCTACACCATCGCGCCGACCCGGCAGCCCGTCGCGGCTCCGCTCTGTCGGACGATTGCCGCGCCCGCTGCAAAACTGCGCTTCGAATTCTGGCGTATAGTCCACGCGCGAACGTTGCGAATGCATGAGGGAACGGGACAGCAACGCGATGGCGCAGGAAACGACACAATCCATCGCTCCCGGTGAAAGCCGGACCGCACGACATCCAAAGCGCCACTGGCATCGGGCCGCGCTCGCGTTGACCCTCTTCCTCATCGCCGTCGTCATCGTCACCTTGCCGATCGCGCTGCGGAGCATGGGCACGGTCCTCTTCGGTCGCCAGGTTGGGGAGTTGTACGATCTCGAGACGGGCAAGGTCGTCACGCCCGCCGACGCGGAAGCCGCCGGCGCCGCGCAGAGTTTTTTCAATGTCGCCGTGACCGACATCGACGAAGGCAAGGAGATCGCGACGCTCGGATTGTCCGGCCATCGCGTCTGTCCCGGCGTCTGCCCGACCGCCAAGGTCACCTTCTTCGCGCTCGGCGACAACACCGGCTTTCGCCGCGGCTTGCCGCCGTCGGCCACATTGACGCTGCAACCGACCGACGAGCTCTACACCGAATCGCTGCAACTGCCGATCGAGGGACAGCCAAGCCTCTACCCGTTTGACGTCTGGCGGCTGTCGCTCGGGGCCACGGTCAACGTCGTCGGTCCCGACGGCAAGCAGACGCCGCTGTCGCCGCAATTCCTGCGTGACCACTCGGTGCTGACCGTGCAAAACCAGTTGCCCGATTTTCTCATGCAGCCGCCTGTCCGCCTCGATCCGAAGGAGGTCCAGGCGACCAGCGATCCGCTGCAATTCGTCGTGGTGCAGCAACTGACCTTCCAGCGGCCCGACTATCTGAAAGTGCTCTCGATCATTCTGGTGGTGTTGATCACAGTGTCCGGAGCGCTCGCATTGCTGACCCGAACGATCA
>JAICJJ010000448.1 GCA_025928535.1 Thermomicrobiales bacterium | reverse complement strand
TAGCGGCGGCCAAAGCGCCGTCGAGGCTGACCCGCTCCCGCTCTCGCCCGACCAGGAGCGACGGGTCCGGCAATTGGCTGGACCAATTGACCGTGAAGTGGTCCATGGTCAATTCCCGGTTCGCCTGTGAGTCGATTCTCCGTTGCCCGACCAGGGAATTACTGGATCATCATAGAAGCCCAATTCGCGGGCGCCGAACGCGGCCCGTTCGCTTTGATGCGCCATCGCTGACACAAGTTGTCCGGCTCGATGCCGCTCCCTATACTCGAACGGCGACGCGGAGGAGTCTTCCCATGGCCAACACGATCCGGGTGGTGGCATCCACCGACGAACCGATTGACGTTCCCCTCGGATCGGAACTGTCGTTCGGCGAAGCCGGCGTCAAGCCGGACGAAGCGACCGCTTCCGAACGATCCGTCGCCAGCATCGGCCTCGACGTGGTCCGCAACGATCCGGAAGTTCAGGCGTTCATCCGCCACGCCAACAAGAATCTCGGCGTGCTCGGCTTCACCGAACACGGTTTTCGGCACGTCGGCCTCGTCTCCAGCATCGCGCGCAATGTGCTGCGCCTGCTCGGTTACGACGAGCGCCACCAGGAACTGGCGGCGATCACCGGCTATCTGCACGACATCGGCAACGTCATCAGTCGGCACGACCACGCCCAGTCGGGCGCGATTCTGGCCCAGTCGATCCTCTATCGGTTGGGGATGGTCCCGGACGACATTGCCGTCGTCATGGGCGCGATCGGTTCGCACGGCGACGACGGCAACCGGCTGGGCGAGCCGGTCAATCCCGTTTCGGCCGCCGTCATTCTGGCCGACAAGTCGGACGTCCACCGTTCCCGCGTCCGCAACATCGACCAAGGCGCCTTCGACCAGCACGACCGCGTCAACTACGCGGCCACCTCGTCATTCTTGCGCGTCGACGGGGCCGCGAAAACGATCACCCTCGAGTTGACGATCGACACCTCGATCGCCTCGCTCATGCAATATTTCGAGATCTTCCTGCCACGCATGCTGATGTGCCGCCACGCCGCCGAATTGCTCGGCTGCGAGTTCCACATCATCATGAACGACGTGGTGGTGTTGTGATCGCGACGGCCGCGCGCGGCCAGCGCGGGGTTCATCGGCAAATCCGTCGGTTTGGCGGCCGTTGGCGCGATTTCGACATCCGCATCCTGTTCACAACCATGGTGCTGATGGCGTTCGGCGCGCTGACGATCTACAGCGCCCAGGGCGCCGGCCCGATCAATCTCTCGAATCTCGGCGTGCGCCAGGCGATGTACGGCGCCCTTGGCATGGCGTTGATGTTTTTCGTCGCCAGCATCGACTACCGCTTCATCGCGTCGTTCGCCTGGCCGCTCTACGGCCTGACCGTGCTGGCGCTGGCGCTGGTGCTGGTTCCCGGCATCGGCGCCGAGGTCGCCGGCTCGCGCCGCTGGTTCGATTTCGGCTTCACCACCATCCAGCCGTCCGAATTCGGCAAGCTCGTGACGATCGTCGCGCTCTCCAGTTTCGTCGCCTCGCGCGGCCCCGCCATGCGCGAGCCAGGCAATTTCATCCTCTCGCTCCTGGTCGCCGCCGTGCCCGCGGCGTTCGTCTTCGAGCAACCCGACCTCGGCAGCAGCATGGTCTACGGCGTGATCTGGCTGTCGATCGCGCTCATCTCGCCGATCCGTCGCGCCTATCTGGCGGCGCTGGCCGTTGTGGCGCCGGCGGCGATCTTCTTCGCCTGGCATTTCATGCTGGAGCCCTACCAGCGACAACGCTGGCTCGTCTTTCTCGATCCGCAGAGCGACCCCCGCGGCGACGGCTTCAACCTGATTCAGGCGCAGATCAGCATCGGCTCCGGCGGCTGGACCGGCTTCGGCATCGAAGGCGGCACCCAGTCGCAACTCGGCCTCCTGAAGGTGCGCGAATCGGACTTCATCTTCGCCCACGCCAGCGGCATGTTCGGTTACATCGGCATGATCGCGTTGCTCCTCTCGTTCGCGATCCTGATCTGGCGTTGCATCCACGTCGTCGAAATCGCCAAGGATTCGCTCGGCCAATCCATCGCGATCGGCGTCACCGGCATCCTCCTCTTCCAGTCGGTGGTCAATATCGGCATGAACGCCGGCCTGATGCCGGTCACCGGCATCACCCTGCCGTTCATCAGTTCCGGCGTCTCGTCGCTCTGGACCTTCCTCGTCGCCGAGGGCTTGCTCCAGAGCATCCTGATTCACCATCGGAAACTGGCGTTCCAGCCCGACTGAGCCGCGCAACGTGCCTCCATCGTCATCTTTCGAAGGAAGGATCTCGTTCGCCGTAAGCGCGGCCGCCCACTGGCCCAACGCTGTGCTCCCCGATTCGGAATCCCGCTGATCGGCGATCACGTCATTCTGCGGCCTTCGCCCTCCGCGTCCGCGCGTTTGCGAACCAGGTCATAGACCTCCGAGCGGACGCGGCCGGTCTTCGCTGCAACCTCGCGCGCCGCCGCGCTGAGGCTGGCTCCGTCCCGCCGTCGCTCCGCGACCATCTGGACGACCGCTTCATCGTCTGCCGGAGCACCTTGCTCGGGCGTTCCCCCGCCGACGACGATCGCGATTTCGCCGCGGGGCGCGACCTCGGTCGCCCAGACGGCGAGTTCGCGCAGTGCGCCGCTCCGCGTTTCCTCGTGCAGTTTGGTCAGTTCCCGCGCCACCAAGGCCGGCCGGTCGCCGAACGCGTCCGCCAGATCGCCGAGCGTGCCGGCCAACCGGTTCGCCGCCTCGAAAAAGACCACCGGCATTCCTGTCGCCGCCAGGCTCGCCAACGACCGCCGCCGTTCCACGCCTTTTCGCGGTGGAAACCCGGCGAAGATGAATGGACCAGGAACTAGACCGCTCGCGCTCACCGCCGCCACGACGGACGACGGCCCGGGAATCGGCGAGACAGGAAAACCCGTCGCATGCGCGGCGTCGACCAGATCGTTTCCCGGATCGGAAACGCCCGGCGTCCCCGCATCGCTGACCAGCGCCACATCGCCGTTCGCCAGCGCGCCGAGAATCATCTCGCGGCGTCGCTCCGGACTATGCGCGTGGTAACTGACCAGCGGGGTCTCGATGCCGAAATGGCGCAACAGATTGCGCGTGTGGCGGGTGT
>JAICJJ010000054.1 GCA_025928535.1 Thermomicrobiales bacterium | reverse complement strand
GATAGACCCAGCCGGTCTTGCCGGCCTGGCCGATCCCCTTGACCGTCTTGCCGTTCATCTCGACGTCGAAGAGGACGTTCGGGCTGACGGTGTCGTAGTCCCAGAGGTCGTGGTGCACTTCCTGGAAGTGCCACTTGTACTGCCCGGTCTTGAGATCGAGGGCGACGATCGACTCGGTGAAGAGGTTGTCGCCGGCCCGTTGCGTGCCGTCGAGGTCGGGGCTCGGGTTGCCGATCGCGACGTAGAGGAGGCCGAGCGCCGGATCGATGGCCGGGGCCTGCCAGACCGAGCCGCCGCCGTATTTCCACATGTCGTTGTTCGCCGGCCAGGTGTCGTGGCCGGTCTCGCCCGGACCTGGGATCGTGTACCACCGCCAGACCTGCTTGCCGGTCTTGGCGTCGTAGGCCTGGACGTGGCCGCGAATTTCGTATTCCGCGCCGGAAACGCCGATGTAGACGAGGCCGTCGTAGTAGACCGGCGCCGCCGTCTCCGAATAGCCGGCGCGCGGGTCGTCGACCTGAACGCTCCAGGCCACCTTGCCGGTCTTTTCGTCGAGGGCGGTCAACTTGGCGTCGACCTGGCCGACGAAGACGAGGCCGTCGGCGACCGCCACGCCGCGGTTCACCTGGCCGCAGCAAAGCGGCAGCGAAACGAGCGCCTCGATCGTCGGGACGTAGCTCCAGAGTTGCTTGCCGGTGCGGGCGTCGAGCGCCCAGACCTGGCTTTGCGGCCCGGTCACGAACATCATGCCGTCGGTGACGATCGGCACGCTTTCGAAGGACGTCGCCCCGCTCTGGATGCCGGTGTGGAACGTCCAGGCGCCTTTCAACTGCCCGACGTTGCTCGTGGTGATCTGATCGAGGCTGGAATAGCGCTGGTTGTAGAGATTGCCGCCGTAGGTCAGCCAGTCGGCCCCGGCGGGGTCGCCGACTGGCGCGGCGCCCGCGACGGGCGAGGCGGCGGGCGTCGCTTGCTGGGCGGCGAGCAAGATCGGGGCCGACCCCAGCAACGACGTCAATGCGAGCAGGAGAGCGATGGGAAAGACCAACGCACGTCGCATTGCGGAGACTCCTTCACGTGCGTGCCCGGTCCGCGGGCGGCGGCCGGGAACCTGCGCTCGATGGGTCGCGCGATGCAGCCGCCTCCTTTCCCTCGCGCCCAAACCCAAGCCGGACGAATCTGGCCATGACCGGCGCTAGCACCGATCGTGCCAGCATTGACAGGTTGTGGCGGTGACGTGCTGACGTGTGGCGAATCCCTCATGGCGCGAATCGATCGGCGGCGATCAGGGGCCGTGCGGTGGGGGCCGGCGAGCAATCCCCGCGGGCGCGGCTGCGCGCTGCTTCGTTGCCCAGGCGGCGCCAACTCCGGGAATCGGGGCGCGCGCCGGGCTGGCGCGTGCACGGTCGGGCCGCACGCGCAGCCGGACGCGGAAGAAGTCGAACAGGACGCGGAAGGCCACCAGCGCCGGCACCGCCAACGCCGACCAGAACAGGCCGAACGCCAGCGCCGTCCAGAGCACGGTCACCAGCACGACGATGGGGTGCGTATGGGCGGTCCGGCTCTGGACGCGCGGCGTGAGGACGTTGTCTTGCAGTTGCTGGATGATCACGTAGGCCAGAACCGCCAGCACCGCCGTCCGGGGCGACTGCGTCAGCGCCAGCGGGATCACCGGCACGACGCCGAGATAGGTGCCGAAGATGGGGATGAACGCGGTGAACGCGTTCCAGAGGCCGAGGAGCGCCGGATAGGGCACGCCGAGCGCCAGGAGCGCGCCGCCGGCGAGGCCGCCGGCGATGACGGCCACGAGGATCACGCCGCCGAGGTAGCGCCCGATCGAGTCCCCGAAATCGTCCCAGAGCGCCGCCGCGTCGTCGTGGTAACGCGCTGGCGGCAGGCCAATGAACCATTCCCGCAACTTGCGGGCGTCGAGCAGCAGATAGACGGCGATGATCACGACGGCGATCGCCTGGAACGAGGAGCCAATCGCCCCACTCGCCAGACCGAGCAGCCGCCGGAGCAGCTCCATCGCCGCCCCGCGCGCCCAGCCGCTCACGCGATCGCGCACCTGATCCGCTAGGCTCGTTCCCGTTCCCGTCACCAATCGGTGGGAGCGCAACTCCTGGACGACATCGTCCAGCATCCGATCCAGGCTGGCCTGCAGGCGCGGCCAGGCGCTGACCAGGCCGGTCAGTTGATCGATCAGCAGCGGGACGATGACGGCGAGGGCAAGGGCGATGACGCCGAGCAGGAGGAGGAAGACCACCACGATCGCCAGCCAGCGCGGCATCACGCGCGACAACCACCGCACCGGAATGGACAAGATGAGCGCGAGCGTCACCCCGCCGAGCACGACCGTCAGAATGCTGGGCGCGCGCCAGATCGCCAGCAGCAGGAGCGCGACGGCCGCGACGATCAGCCCGACCCAGAGGCGATGGGAGATCCAGATCGGGGTGGGCGGCGCGTCGCCGCTCGCGGGTTCGCTCCGCGCGTCCGACGCCTCTCCAGGCATGCTCATCCCTCGCGCTCCCAGGGGCGCCGCGTCCGGCAGAGCCGCCTCGGCGCCGGCCGTGGTTCACGGCGCGATCACGCAATCGGTGCGCCGTAACCTGGCTCGCGCGCGTTGCTGGACCAAGCGGCTCTGCTGATGTCCCGCGGCGCCGCCCGGCTCGTCGGACAGCCGAGGGGACATGTGGTCACGGCGCTGAACCGATCGTGGGTCGGCGCGCGCTGTCGGCATGGCGATGGACGCCGTTCGGCGCGCGGGTCAGGCCGGCCCGGGAAACGGCGCGTCTTCGGCCGTTCGGCAGGAGCCGCCGCGACACGTGCGCAGCGCTTCCAGCCGGTCAGCGAAATCGGCGAGCAGCGTCGGATCGGTCGTGCGGGCGATGTTGGTCAATTCCGCCGGGTCCGCTTGCAGATCGTAGACCTCGCGCTCGCCGTCGTCGTAGGCGACATAGAGATAGCGCGTGGTGCGGACCGCGTTGTAGGGCGGCGGCTGTGCCGGCGAAATCGAGTTCGAATCCTCGTCGTCGCTCCCGGCGGCCGGGCTTGCTTCGGAAGGCGGCGTGGCCCCTGGCGTCGCGACGGGCGTCGCCGGGTGGTAGCGGATGACCGGGTTGTCTTCGATCAGGAGCGCGTCCCGCCACGTCGCCGGCGGCGTCGAGGCGAAGAGCGGCAGCAACGAACGGCCATCGACGAAGTCGGGAACGGTCGCCCCAGCCCAGGCGGCGAACGTCGGCGCCAGATCGCTGTTCAACGTCAACCGGTCGTCCGTCTTGCCGACCGGCACGCCCGGCCCCCGGATGATCAGCGGCACGCGGATCGATTCTTCGTAGGCCGTCTGCTTGCCGAGCGGCAGGCGGTGCTCGCCGAGTTGGAAGCCGTTGTCGGAGGTGAAGGCGATGATGGTGTTGTCGAGCCGCCCGTCCGTGCGCAGCAGGTCGACGATCGCGCGGATCATGTCGTCGACGGCGAGGAGCGAGCGGAGCCGGTCGCGATAGTGGCTGTCGACGCGGTCGATCTGGTTCTGGTTCAGCAACGGCAGAGCCTGGACCCAGGCCGGCTTGTCGGAAACGTCGGCTTCGTTGAAGGCCGGGCCGTGCGGCGCCTTGACGTCGGGGAAAGCGTTGGCGTCGCGCGGGGCGGGCGTCGATGGCGAATGCGGCGCGTAGGGCGCGATGTAGGCGAAAAAGGGACGTGTGGCGTCGGCGCGGATGAATTCGACCGCCTTCTTCGAGAGGACGTCGGTCAGATAATCCTCCGGCTTGCCGCCGTAGGTGACCGGCGTGCCGTTTTCGTTCAGGCTGAAATCGAGGTAGTAGTTGGCCCCGCCTTCCATCAGCCCGTACCAGGAATCCCATCCCGGCGGCACGTAGGTGCGCGGCGCTTCTTTCGGGTAGCGGTTGAGATATTTGCCGATCAACCCCGTGCGATAGCCGGCGTCATGCAGCCAGGTCGCCACCGTCGATTGTTCGTCGCCGAAGTGGTAGAAGGCGGGAAAGCCCCCATTGATCCCGGTGTTGTTCAGCACGCCGTGGTTGTGCGGATATTGTCCGCGCAGGATCGACGCCCGCGACGGCGCGCACAGCGGCATGCTGAGGAAAAAGCGGGAAAAGAGCGTGCCCGCCTGGACCAGCAGCGCCTGCAAGGCCGGCATGGCCGTGATCGACTGGTTGTCGAGATCGTCGGTCAGGATGAAGATGATGTTCGGGCGCTGGGCGGCGTCGCCGGGCGTGGCGAGCGTCGGCGCCAGCGCCGCGGCGGCGAGGGCGCCGGCGGACCCGGCGAGCAAATTCCGGCGCGTAATCGATCGATCGAGCACGATGACCTCCGTGACGACCGCTCCTCGCGCGCAAAGCGTACGTCAAGCAGAGCCGGCGCCAAGCCGGATGGTCCGATCAGGAGAAGCGTCCATGCCCGATCGGCGGCGGTTTTGCCAGATGCTCGCGGCCGGAACCTTTGCCGGCCTCGCCCGCGGCGCGGCCACGCAAGCGGCTCAGCCGCCGGCCGCGTCGCCCGTCGCGTCGCCGGTCGCATCGGCCTCGGCGGGGCCGGCGCGGGGCGTCCTCTGGGTCCAGGACAACAACATGGGCCATGCCGGCGGGGTGTCGCCCGATTTCAAGGCATCGTTCACGACCGGCCGCGACGCGTGGGCCGAAGCCCGGCGCTTCATTCGCATCTATCAGATCCGCGCGCCGTCGTTGCTCCTCCCCGCCAACGACCTGAGCGACGATTTCCTGCGCGATGCGTTTTTGCCGCTGTTGCGGGAAGCGCATTTCGCGCTGGCCCTGAACGTCACCGGGGCGATGGGCATCGGCTGTTCCTCCGTCACGGCGAAGACGATGGCCGCCGAGATCGCCCAGATCGAACGGATCGCCCGGCTCGGCGGCCGGGTCGACTATCTCAGCCTGCAAAGCGTCCTCTCGAAACCGAGCGACGTTTGCCCCGGCTACGGCCGCGACGAAGGGTACGACAAGCGGATCGCCGACATCGTCCGCTATGCGGCGGCACTGGCCGGCCGCTTTCCCGGCATCCGGATCGGCCTCGTCGACGCAATGGTCGCCAAGGGCTGGGATTACGCGCCGGCCTACCGGAATCTGGTCGCCGCCATGCGGGCGAAAAACCTCGCGCTCGATTTCATCCATCTCGATTTTCCGGCGGAAGCGGCCAGCCCCGGCTGGGCGAACGCGCTCGCCGCCCAGCGGGTGATCCGCGACGAACTGGGCGTCCGATTCGGCTTGCTCTACACCTCGAATGTGGCGGGGCGGACGTCGGACGAAGCGTTTTACCAGGCGGTGATGGCGGCGGGCCGAGATTTCCACGCCGCGGGCGGCCGCCCGGATGATCTGGTCCTGACGAGTTGGCATCCGCACCCGTCGCTCGATCTGCCGGAAACCGACCCGACCGGCTATCCCTTCATGAAAGACGTGCTCGATTTCGCCCAACTCGGGCTGGTGGAGCCGAATCCGGGCGCGGGGAACGCGACGCCGATAGCCACGCCGGTGGGCGGGTGAACGGGCGTGCCGCGGCGCGCGGCGCTGAAGACGCCGCGCTAACGCCGAGAAGCCGGCTCAAGCCGGCTGAATGACGATGTTGCGGGTGAGATGGCGAGGGGTTCGAGTTCATCCGACGCCACGTCGGCCACAGTCACCCAGATAAATTGGAATTCGGCGGCGCGGCGAAACCATGTCGTCCTGTCGGCGAGCCTTCGATACGTTGTCTTGTCGGGAAGCGCGACGACGATCCGGGCTTCGAGAGACAGGTCCCGCCAGAGAATGACGTCGAACAGCGCCTGCGAAAACCAATGCCGAGCCTGGGTATACGGCGAAGTTTTCTTCGTGCCGACAGGGAAGCCTTTCACCGTCACCCACAGAACCGCGCCGTCTCGCTCCGCCTCGATGTCCTTGCCGGGCTGACCACTCACCGTGTCGGCCTGCGAGGTGATGGTCCAGCCGAGCGCACGGAGCGCATCCACAACACGGGCCTGGACATTGCCTTCCCAGAACCACGGTCGGTCGGCCGCGGCGGTGGTCGCGACCGCGGCCGACGATTCGTTCACATTGGTAAGCAGGCGATTGATCAACGGGCCGTTCGCCTTCGTCCGCGTGATGAAGCAGCGGCCCTCCAGTTTCCGGCAAGCCGCGTTGACCGCCTGTGGCGTCAGTTCCAGACGACGCGACAATTCCGCGCCGCTCGCGCCGTCGGGGTGATTCTGGAGTTCTGCCAGAATCCGACCCGCGTGAGTTGCCGGGTGTGGCCAGAGATGCGCCATTTGCCGCCTCCATCCGGTCGCTCGAATCGACGGATGGGGTGATTGTCGCATGGTTCGCGGTCATGCCGCTGGCGTGGCGGCGACCGGGGTGCTGCGAGGCGGAGCCGGCAAGGGCAAGCCGGCGGGCGGGGGCTGGCGGTTCGGGCAGGAGCCGGCGTTCAGGCAGGCGATCTGCGCCTTGGCGAGCGCGGCGACGGGGTCGATCGGCACGGCGGTCGGCCCGGTGATTTCGACCTGAACGATGTCGGCGCCGACCCGGACGAAGATGGCGGCGCCCTGTCCGATCGTCTTGTCCGCCCGGCTGATCGTCAGCGCCAGCGCCGCCGATTCGTCGCCGAACGACGGCGCGCCGGCAATGGGGGCGACGCTGGCGACATTCGGGGAGCGTTTGGCGCGGTCGGCCACGTTTTTCATCCAGGCGGTCGCGGCGTCGGCGCTCGGCAGGCGGTAGATGTCGGTCAGGTAGCGGGTGTCGTTGCGGCCACGGCCAGACCGGATCGATTGCAGCACGCCGTAGACGTCGGTCGCGTCGCCATATCGGAATTGCCGGTCGGCCAGCCGCTGTGTGGTGTCGTCAGAACTGGGGAGCGTGGTCCCGGCGATCTTCCCGTAGCCGTCGTCGATGGTCGTCACGTCCGATCCGGTCAGCCGCAACGCCAGATGGCTGAGGCCGGGCGCGGGCGAGGCTTTTTGCAGTTTCGGTTCGAGTTGCGCCCGGAGCGCGTTGAGGAGATCGGGGTTCGTGCCGGTCGAACTGAGATTGCCGATCGTGATGCGGGCCAGGATGGCGCCGGAGCGGAACGTCAGCGCGTAGCCGCCGAAGTTTTTTCCGGCCGCCGTCTGACCCCGCCGGATCGCGACCAGCCGCGATTCGGATGCAGCGGCGGGGGTCGCTTCCGGCGTGGCGTGGCCCATGCCGCGCGTGCTGCCACTGACGGCGCGGGCGAAGAGATCGAACGCGGAGGCGGCGCCGTCAGGCGTGGCGAAGGCGACGAGATCGGTCTGCGCCAGCGCCTTGAGATGGGTCCGCGCGTTGCCCGGCTGCAACGGCAAGCCGAGTTCGCTCCGATAGGCTTGCTGGAAGCCGGCCGCCTTCAACGTCGATTCGGTCTGCGTGGGATCGCCCTTGCGCGCGGCGGCATAGAGCCCGGCGGCGTCGGCCAGGCTCAGATCGTTCCCCCGCACCACCCCGTAGCCGGGCAAGCCGGCGGCGGCCAGATCGGCCGGCGTCAGCGCCAGCGCCGCCAGATCGGGCGCGCTTCCCGCCGCCGGGGTGGCGGCTTGCGACGCCGGTCGCGCCGCGCCGGCGAGCGGCCACGCGCCGGCGACGAGCAACGCCAGAACGAGAAACGCGCCAGGAATGAACGACCGTCGCATAGGGTTCGCATCCTTCGATGATCGATTCGGCAAGCGGCGTCGCGCCGCGTCCGGGAACGCTGTTGCAAGCGGCTGGCACGCATCGCAAGAATGCTGCCCGGTTCTCGCACAGGCGCGTGCTATCGTGCGGCCGTGCATCGTTCGTCCGCTTGCGCCAGGAGCCATGTCATGGACGCTGATCGCTTCGCGATCCTGCTTCGCGGCTTCTCGACCGCGCCATCACGCCGGAACGCTTTCCGCCTCCTCGCCGGCACGACGGTTGGCAGCCTCGTCGGCGGCGCCATCCGATCCGGCGCCGCCCACGAGCAGCCGCAGGGCAAGCGGAAGAAGCGCAACCCGTGCCGCGGTCTGGACGACGACACGCCGTGCGCCGTCGGCAAACGCTGCTGCGCCGGCCAATGCGTCGATGTCCTGGGCTCGCCCGACAATTGCAGCCGTTGCGGCCACGCCTGCGACAGCGGCCAGGAGTGCGTCGGCGGGAATTGCTGCGTCGCCAACTTGACCTGCAACTTCGCCCAGCCGGGCGGAGCCTGTGGCCCGGCGCCAGCGGATTGGCCGGGACCGGACCCCGGTTGCCAGAACTTCGGCGTCTGCACGGGCGGCGCCTGCCCGTGCGTCTCGGGCGTCGCATCGGACGCCCCGAACCTGCCGACGCATGCCGCAAGAATGCTCCCGGGTCAGTGAGACTTGCCCGAATTTGGCCGGGCGCCTTCGCGGACGCGGCGAGCGCGCCGCACGCTGGGATAGCGCCCCAACCGTCCGTTCGCGGGCCGACCGGCGCGGTAGTACCGGTCGGCCCGCCTGCAGTTAGCGCGAGGTGCCGTGCGGTCGAATCGAAATCATGGGCCGACGCGCCGCGTGGGCCGCGGTCGTGGCGTGGTCAGTGCAGGAACTGAGGACGCAGGCTTTCGTCATGCCGCTTGGGCAGCCGGCGCACCCGCCCGAGATATCGATGCAGACGCCCGGGGCTCCCAGCGCGGTGGCGCAATCGGCGTCGGTCGTGCAGGCCACACAGTCGGCCGCCCCGCTCGAGCAGACAACGGCATTCCCGACCGAGGTGACGCAGCCGCAGACGTCCTGGGTCGGATCGGGGCCGAACTGGCCGCATTGGGCAGTGGGCGTGGTGCAAATGTTGTAGTTGGCGATCGGCGAACAGGCGCCGCAACCGGCTTGGGTGCAGGCCTGGCCGTTGGCGCAGCAACCGGTCGATCCACAGCCGAACGACCCGGTTGGACAGACGCACCCCCCGCTCTGACAGGAGCCGTCCTGGCCGCAGGCGACGCCGTTCTTGACCGCCTTGCATTTGTGCTTCCTGGTGCATTGCTGGCATTCGGGGCAGGGCGTGGTCTTGCCGCATTGTTTCGGCTTTTTCTTGCCGAAGCGCGTCGCGGCGAGGGCATCTCCGCCCACGAGCGCGCCAAGACCGAGTGCGGCAAGCCTGGCCACGGCGGAGCGGCGGGTCGTCGCTGAACCGACGCGCCGAGCAAGGACGTCGAATCCATCCTGGTCCATGTCAGTCCCCCGTCGAAATCGCTCTGAATCCGATGGCGCAGCGATCTGCGGCGGACTGATCATCTACCGCGCTTGACGCGCATGCTATGGGCAATCTTGTCCATTCGCGTTCCAGCGGACACCGGACACGATGCCGGTCGCGCGGTCGCTCGCTCCCGGCGACGTCGAACGCCAACGCGAGAACCGTTCGATTCACACGCTTGCAGAAGGGCGCGCCGCGGCCATGCCCGACGCCGGAGGGTGTCGACGCGACCACGGCGCAGCGCGACCAGGCCGACTCGCGCTGGGCGATCGGATGACGATGTCGAGCGATTGGACGGCGCGAGATGCCCTACTTGTGGTGATGATGCTTGGAATGCTTGTGATGATTGTTGTGGTGCTTGTTGTTATGCCCCTTGTGATGCTTGTGGTGATGCTTGTGGTGGTGATGATGCCCGCCCCCATTGGCGGTCGTCGTCGCGGTCGATAAAGTGGCCGGCGCGGTGGTCGCGGCCGTCGCAGGCGGCGTCGGCGCGGCAAGCGATGGACCCGACGCGGCGACCATCCCGGCCTCGGGCATGCCGCTTTCGACGGGCGATGCAATTTGCTCGGAGCCGTTGGCCGGCTGCCCGGCGAACGCGTCGAAGTTGGCGTCCATGGCGGCGAACTCGGAATCGAGTTGCGCGCCGAGCGACGAGGGAACCGTGGCGGCCGGCGGCGCGGCCGTCGATGACATCGATTGGGCGCCGGCGCGCGGCACGACGAGGCCGCTGCAGAGCAGCAGGGCGATGAGTGGCGTCAGGATCGACAAGCGTCGCATCGGGCGATCCTCCTGTGGGATGACGACGATCGCCCGTCCGCTCGCACGCGCCGTGCCCGCTCTGCTTGCCGATCGGGCAGGCGGTCACGGATGCCGCAAGGACATCGCCGGGTCGTTCAGAAAGGCGCGGGTCGGCGAAACGCGCCCGATCTGGTTCCAGGCGTCCTGGCGGATGCTGCCGCCGTCGAAGATGAAAGCGCGTACGCGCCTCCGACAGCGTCGCCCATCATCATTTC
>JAICJJ010000304.1 GCA_025928535.1 Thermomicrobiales bacterium | reverse complement strand
CGGATCGCCGGGCGCCTGCTGCTCGACGGCTGGCCCGCGAACCAGCCGCCGACGCTGCGCGTGCCGACCGACCTCGTCGTGCGCGCCTCGACCGGACCGGCCCCGCCGTGATCGTCGCCAACCATGCCGCCGCGTCCGCTCCGGCGTCTCGTTGCCGCCGCCAACCGTGATTTGAGGAGACGCCCGTGATTGAGTACATTACGTATCTATCGGCCCAGCGCATCGTCGCCGATCGGGCGCAGGAATCCCTCCCTTCGGCTCCACGACAGGAGCCCGCCATCGGCCGCCGCTGCGCGCCCCGGCTGCGACTCGCGCTCAGCCAGGCGCTGCGCGGGCTGGCCGACTGGATCGCGCCGACGCCTGCGGCCGGCTGCTCGACCTGCGACATCGCCAGTCCGGCTTGATCTCGCCCGGCGGCCCGCCGGCACGTCGCCCGGATCGGCGCTCGCGTCGCGACGGCATCGCTCGGGAATATTCTTCAGCGCCTGTTCGGTCAACGTGTGCAGGGCTGACATCCGGACGTCTTTCGATCGGCGCTTCGCCGCCGGTCGCCGCCCATGTGTTCGGATGTCAGGCGCAGGAGTACAGGCACGACATGAGCGAGCGACTCGCGGACATTGCCGACGAACGAATCACCGCGGCGCCGGACGCCGGCTGGCCGTCCGGCCACCTGTCCGCGCGCGACGCCGCAGTCGAACTCGGCGTCAGCGAGCGGACGATCCGCCGGGCGATCGCGCGCGGCGAATTGGCGGCGACCAAGCATGGCGGCGTCTACCGGATTGCCGCGTCCGCGCTCGCCCGATACCGAACCGACCGCGACCCGATCGACGCGCCGCAAACGCGACATGGCCTCGCCTTGCCGCCCTTCGCGCCATGTCCGGACCCGTGCGGCGTCGTTCCCGCGCCGCTGACGTCGCTGGTCGGCCGGGACGCCGAAGCGGCGGCCGTGCAAACGTTGCTGCGCTGCCCCGACGTTCGCCTCCTGACCCTGACCGGTCCCGGCGGCGTCGGCAAGACCCGTCTCGCTGTACGGGTCGCGGAAGCCGTCGCGCCCCATTTCGCCGACGGCGTCGCCTTCGTCGCCCTGGCGACGATCCGCGACCCCACCTTCGTTGGGCCGGCGATCGCCCGCGTCCTCGGCGTCCGCGAAAGCCGGCGGCGGCTGATCGACGCGGTGACGGACCATCTGCGGCGGCGGGAAATGCTGCTCGTTCTCGACAATGTCGAACATCTGCTGGCCGCCGCGCCGCTCATCGCCGATCTGCTGGTCGCCTGCCCGCGCCTGACGGTGCTGACCACCAGCCGGGCCGTCTTGCGCCTCTCCGGCGAGCACGATTTCCCCGTCTTGCCGCTGGCCGAGGCGGAGTCGGTGCGGCTCTTCGTGGAGCGCGCCGAGGCCGCGCGGCCCGATTTCGCGCTGACGGACGAGACGGCGCCGACCGTGGCGGCGATTTGCGCCCGGGTCGACGGCTTGCCGCTGGCGATCGAACTGGCGGCGGCGCGTCTGCGGCATCTGTCGATCGCTTCTCTGCTCGACCGCATGGATCGGCGGTTGCCGTTGCTGACCGGCGGGCCGCACGACGAACCGGCTCGCTTGCGGACGATGCGCGACGCCATCGCCTGGAGCCACGATCTGCTGACCGCGCCCGAGCAGGAACTCTTCCGCCGCCTGGCGGTCTTCATCGGCGGCTTTTCCCTCAGCGCGGCCGAGGCGGTCGACGACGCGGCGTCCGGCCCCGCCTGCCTCGATCTGATCGCGTCGCTGGTTGACAAAAGCTTGCTTCGCGCCGCGGACGGGGCTGGAGGCGGGACCCGATATTCGATGCTCGAAACGATCCGCGAATTCGGGCGGGAGCAACTGTCCGAAGCGGGCGAAGAAGCGGCCGTCCGCGAGCGGCATGCGCGCTGGTGCCAGTCGCTGGCCGCGCGGTCGCTGACGTTCCCGCTCATGGGCGCGGTGCCGCCGCGCGTGCTCGATCGCCTCGAAGCGGACGTCGGCAATCTGCGGTCGGCGCTGGAGTGGCGCGCGCAGCGGGCCGAAGCGACCGAGTTGCTGGAATTGGCCGTGGCGTTGACGCAATTCTGGTCATTGCGCGGGTATCGGGCCGAAGGGCGACGATGGCTGGAACGGGCGCTGGCGATGGAACAGGGCGATCTCCCGCCGGCCCTCTACGCGGCGGCGCTCCACGCCGCCGCCTGGCTCAGCCGCACCCACGACGACCCGGCGCGCGCGATCCTGTTGGCCGAAGCGGCGCTCGCCCGGTTTCGCGGGATCGACGACGCCTGGCACATCGCCAGCCTGATTCATTTGCTCGGCGTGCTGGAACGGAGCCAGGGCAATTTCGAGCGGGCGGCGCCGCTGCACGAAGAAGCGGCCATGCGCTTTCGCGAACTGGACGAACCGTTTTCGATCGCACTGTCGAAATGCAATCTGGGCATGCTCGCCCATTGGCAAGGCGACGACCGGCGGGCGACGGCGCTGCTCGAGCAGGCGGTGGACGCCTTCTGCGCGCTGGATGATCCGTGGGGCCTCGGCCTCGCGCTGAGCATCTGGGCGCTCGTCGTCGGCGATTGCGGCGATCACGACCGGGCGGCCGATCTGCATCGGGAAGCGCTCGATCGGTTGCGGGAAGTCGGCTCGAAGGAAATCCTCATCGACGCCGTGGCGCGGATCGCGACCCTGGCGGTCGTGACCGGCCGCCCGGCGGAAGGAACTCGCCTGCTCGGCGCGGTCGAAGCCGCCAGCCTGGCGCTCGGCTACAGCATTGAACGCCCCGAACAGTCCCGCTACGCGCGGGCCGTCGACGATGCCCGCATCATCCTGGGCGACGATGCGCTGGAAGCCGCCTGGTCGGCCGGGCGCGCGATGACGCTCGATCTGGCCGTCGCCGAGGGGCGCCGCCTGGTGTCCGAGCCAGCCGGCGGCACGCCCTCCGGCCTGACGCCGCGCGAAGGCGAAGTGTTGCGCCTGCTGGCGGCGGGCCAGAGCAACCGCGAAATCGGCGAACGGCTGTTCATCAGCCCGGCGACGGTGGCGCGCCATCTCGCCAACGTCTACGCCAAACTCGACGTCGATTCGCGCGCGAAAGCGGTCGCCTACGCGCATCGGCAAGGCCTCAACTGACCGTCGGCCTCGGGGCTCCCATCAACATTCTGCGCGGCACGCCGCCCCTCCGTCATCCTGAGCGAAGTCGAAGGATCTCGTCGTCATGAATCGAGTGAACGAGATGCTTCGACAAGCTCAGCATGACGAGGGTGCGACCGCGCCAGGTTGAACCGCTCCCGTCGGCCCAAGCGGTTCGCTCATACAATCAGCCGCTGGCCCGGGCACGGCGCGAAGCATGTCCTAGGCGCCGATCCGCAATCAGCCTTGAAGCAGGCTTGTCCCGCCGAACAATCGGCGCTCGACGCGCACGTCCGCTCGCAAAACCGCCCGTTGCGGAAGCAGAGTCCCTTGTCGTCGACGGTCGTTCCGCAGAAGCGGCTCTCCTGCACGTCGCGGCCCGGCGCGAGGCGACGGTCGAGAACGGACGCATCAGCCCATCGCATCGGTCGGCATCCAGGCGCAACCTCCTCCGAAGTTGCGCTGTTTCCTGCGCGCCTGTCGGCGGATGGCGGGACGCGCTCGGCGGCGTGCCGCGACGCCGGGGATTGGCCGGCCGCGGCGCTACCCCTTGTTCGCCTGTATCGCCTGCCAGCGCGGTGCCGGTCAGCCGCCTGGCAGACCGGCGCGACGACGGTCCGCGCGTTCGAGGAGGCGTGCCTCGACCGGCCGGAGGCCAGCGTCCGCTGCTGCCGGTCGGCCAGCCGTGCGAAAACACCTGGCGTTGTCGCGGGGACATGGGTCCGCCCTGGTCTGACCGACCCGCCCCGCTTCCGCGCGGGCGAGTCGGGGGTCGGTCTGGCGCGCCCGGCCGCCGGGTCATCTCTGCTGCCGTCGATTGACATTATGACCAGTCAGGCAGACAATCAGGTCACCTTCGCAGGCTCCGCCTCCACCCGGCGGGAGCAGCGCCATGGACCCGGCCCGCTTCGACCGCCTCGCCGCTCGCCTTGCCACGCCGCGAACGCGTCGTGGGCTCTTCGCCGCCCTCAGCGCAGCCCTTGCCGTCGGCCGCGAGGCGGCGACGGCTCGGCGCTGCCGGGGCGGCGGCCGGCCCTGCGCCGGGAACGGCCAATGCTGCTCCGGCGTCTGCCGCCGGGGGGGCAAGGGCGGGTGCCGCTGCGCCTCGCCGGCCGCCGCCATCACCGACCTGGTCCTGTATTGACGAACCATCGACGAAGCCCGCAACTTGTTCGGGCAATATGCGGTGACCGGCACGGGGTTCCTGCCCAACACCCAGCTCACCTTCACCGTCACCTTCACCAACAACGGGACCCCGAACTCTCGCTCCACCCTGAACGACGCTCCGCACGTCGTCACCGACGCGACCGGAACCTTCGACTCCGGAACCACCCCCCGCGACTGCAGCTCCGGAACCTGCGTCGGCACGACGACCTTCATCGCCGTTTACTGCAGCCCGGACAAGGCGCCGGGCGGCGTCCGCATCGAGGCGACCGACGGCACGAACACCGCGGCTCTGGACGT
>JAICJJ010000306.1 GCA_025928535.1 Thermomicrobiales bacterium | reverse complement strand
GGGCACGGCATGCCGTGCCCGATCGGCCGACGGCCGATAGCCGTCGCCGGGCGTATGGTTCGTGGTCCTGCGGACCACTGGGCACGGCATGCCGTGCCCCTACCACCGCTCCTGCACAAAACGTTGACGCGCACCCTGACAGGCCGCGTTTGCCAGCGCGTCGTACGATTGAACCTCGAGGCGTTCATCCGCCGGTCCATCCCCGATTGCGAAGGAGCCAAACCATGGATGCCCGCCGCTTCGATGCGCTCGTCCGTTCGCTCGCCCGTTCCTTGCCACGCCGGCGGTTGGTCGCCGCCATCGGCGCCGGCGCGGCGGTCGTGCGCGCCCAACCCGACCGCCATGCCCTGGCGCAGACGCCGGCCGGAACGCTTCAACTCCCGTGCCAGGCGTGCAATTGCGTCACAGGGGGCGGTTGCGACTGCTGCCTGATCGGCATCACCGGCGGCGGAGTCGTCCGCACGGATCATGGCGATGTCGATCTGATCCTTTTCGCCACCCGGCTCGGCGCGACGAGCGGGCAAGACGCCGCCGGTTTCGTCCGCTGGATCGACCCGCACAGCGGAGCGGGCCTGACGCTCGAAAGCGTCGGGCCGGTGTCGTACATCACTGACACCGGCGATGAACGGACGCGGGAAATTCGCGGTTTGATGACGGGCGGCGGCGACGCGACCCCGTTCATTCTCCGCGTGTTCGACGCGGGTCCAGATAAGCCCGGCAAGGACACCGCCGCGCTCCAGGTCGGCTCCGGAATTTCCGCCCAACCGACGCCGCCGAGCGGAGCCGGGTTCGGCTACGCCGCCCAGGGACCGCTGGTCGGCGGCGATCTGCAATTGCTGGGCGAAGTCGCGCCCGTGAAGGCGAGTCGTTGACCCGGAGCCTTGCCTCACGCCTGGCTGGCGGACAGGTCCTTGTCTTCCATTTCCCAGGCGTGATCCATCGTGTGAAACGCGGTGTGCCGGATCAGGTAGCGGAGCGGCCAGGTTCGGGCCATCTTGCCCTGGACATGAAGCGTCCGAATCCCGTCGCAGTAGGCGGCGCGGTGGGCGGCCAGTCGTTCGTCGGTGAGGCTCCCGTCCCGAGGCGCGGTCGCGCCAAGTTTTTTCGCCCAGTCCCGCTCCGTGGCGACCGTGTGCCGGACGATCTGATCCCGATCGCGTCCGCCGCCGCGCGGTCCTTTCCGCATCTCGGCCGACACGCGCGCTCTGACGTCGTCGAAAAATGCCCAGCATGCCCGCAACAGCGTCAGTTGGCGTTCCAGTTCTTCGCCCGACATGGTTTGCCGGTCGATGTCCGAAAACGCGAAGGAGATGCCCCAGAAATCGGTCGAACCCACGCCCGGATAGCGCTCGACGACATCGGCCGTGGCGACGGCAGGGAACGTCGCATCCATTCCGGCCCGTTTCGCCACTACGGCATAGCGTGGAAGGTAGGCAATCAATCGTTCGACCGCCACGGCCGCGGTGGTGGCCCCGCGCTCGAGGCCAGGCCAATCGGGCGCCGAGGCCACCACCTTCTTGCCTTTCGGCCCCAGTTCGAGCATCACCCGAATTTCGTCAGCCATCTCGCCTCCCGGCAAAGCGAACGCCCGCAAGCCTACCAACTTGACGACAGGCGCTAGAAATCGGGCGTGGCGACGACGCCGGCCGGCAGCCGAGCGTTGCGATCAAGAAACGCCGCGTTCAACTGGGTCGCCGTCAGATGCTGGGCCATCGAAAGATCGGTCGAAATCGTCGCTTGCGTCAACACGGCGTCGAGCAGGTCGGCGCGGGTCAGGTTGGTCCGCAGCACAAACGCGCCGCTCAGGTCGGCGCCGAGCAGCGTCGCGTCGCTCAGATCGGACCCTTCGAGAATCGCCCGATTCAATTTCGCCTGCAGCAAGTTCGCGCCGGAGAGATTCGCCCGGCTCAAGTTCGCCCCGACAAAACTGGCGCCGGAGAGGACGGCGCCGCGCAAGTTGACGCCGCCAAGATTCGCGCCCGTCAGGTCGGCCGCCGATAGGTCGATGCCCGAGAGATCGGCGCCTTGCAGCAATGCCCCGGAAAGCGTGGCGCCGTTCAGACACACGTGAGTCAAATCGTATCCCCGCAAGTCGGCTCCAGGCAGGCGCACCTCTTCGAGGTGGAGGCAATCGAGGCCGGCGTTTTGCTCCAGCGCGATCTCCTCGAGCGTGCGGCGGCCGATGACGCGCATGACGGCCGCGACATCTTCCGGCACGGCATCGGTTGCGGCGGCGCCGGGCGTCGCGACCGATGCCCCCGGCCGCTCGCGGGCGAACGCCGTCAACACGTCCATCGTCGTGGCGTAATCGCGGGGGGAATCGTCGGCGATCCGTTCGAGGGCATAGATGCCGCCAAGGCGTACGGTCAGATCGGCGCTGCCGAGTTGGTCGATAGCGCGGGTGAAACGCTCGGTGATCTGCCCTTCTTCGCTCACCCGCAGGTTGTCGGAGGTCTGGCCGAGTTGTTGCCAGGCGACGACGAGCCCGGCCAACACGGCGATGCCGGCGAGAATTTGCCCGAGCGTGGCGCGGGCGCTGTTTTCGACGTCGAACGCTTCTTTCGGATCGACCTCCCGCCCGGCGCGCCACGCCTGGGCCTGCCAGCGCGGCACGATCCAGAGGATGACGGCCGACCACAACAACGCCGCGACGATCGCCGGCGCGACCGGCGACGACCCCGCCAGCCAGCCGGCCGGTCCCGCCGAGGCCGCGAGCCGGGTCAACGCGAGCCAGATCGCGAAGGTGCTGACCGCAACCGCGAAAACGACGAGCGCGGCGCCGGCGATGTGCGCCGCCAATGGCGCTCCGCGCGTTGCCCGTGGCCCTGGCTCCGGTTCCCGCTCGGGCGGCGGGTCAGCGGCCGGTTCCGGGGCGGCCGGTTGCGCGGGGCCTCGCCACGCCGATCGGCCGCCGCGCAACCGGCTTGGCGTCAGTGTCGCCAGGCCGAAGGTTCCGAGGAGAACGGCGACGATCGCTCCCGCCAGCGTGCCCATCCGGAGTCTCCCGCCGCAAAACGTCCCGATGACGGTCTACGGCGCATTATGTCCCGATCGGTTCCTTGACGCTCCGCCGCCGGCCCTCTAGCATCGGTCGCGGAGATCGGAACGGCGACGATGCTGCGGCAGCCGCCCCACGGCGCGGGGCATCGTCGGCGGCGGGGAGTGGCGACTCGTGCGGGGAATCGCATTCTGGCGGGTGCGGCTGATGCTGGCGTTGGGCCTCGCGCTCATGAGCATCGTCGCGCCAGTTTGTCCACGCCGCGCCGCGATGGCGCAAGACGCGGCCAATGCCGCCAACCTCGACATTTCGTCCAAGCATTACATCGTCGTCGATGCCGACACCGGCGAAGTCTTCGCCCAGCACAACGCCGACGACCACGTCGCCATGGCGAGCCTGACCAAGATTTTCACCGCGATCGAGGCGATCGAACTGGCCCCCCCGAACAAGGAGATCACCACCTCGGACGCCGACATGGTCAGCAGCGACGCGACGCAGATGGGCTTTGGGCCGGGCGAAACATTTCCGCTCGACGATTTGCTCTACGGCATGCTGCTGCCGTCCGGCAACGACGCCGCCCGCGCCGTCGCCCGCAGCCTCGGCGCCAAACCGGGCGACACCGATCCGGCGCAATCGACACAGCGGTTCATGGACGAGTTGAACCAGCGGATCGCCGACATGGGGTTGAAGGAAACTCATCTCGTCAACCCGGACGGCTGGGGCGTGCCGAATCACTATTCATCGGCCCACGACCTCGCCACCTTCATGATGTACGCCCTGAAATATCCCCGGTTCGTCCGCCCCATCTCGACCGAGAATTACGAGACAGCCGGCGGCTACAACCTCGTCAACACCAACAAGTTGATGGATGAAGACGTTCCGGGTCTGATTGGCGGCAAGACCGGCTTCGACGACGACGCCGGCTATTGTCTGATCGAGGTCGCCCGCCGCGACGGCAGCACGATGATCTCCGTCACCCTCGACGGCGTCGCCCCGGACATCTGGTACGAAGACAACGTCCAATTGCTCGACTACGCGTTCAGCCAGAAAGCGGCCCGCGTCTCGTCGGGCGCGCCGATCACCGGCGAACGGCTCGCCTATCGCGATCCGGATGCGGCGGTGATCTTGCGGAATGCCGCCGCCGGGTCGTCGGTCGGCGCCCCGATCGTCATCAGCGGGGCGCAGGCGCCGGCCGCCGCGCCGCCGAACGCCGCGGCGCCGCAACCGACCGCGCCCCCCGTCTACGCGCCGCCGATCACTGGCGAACCGGCCGCCGCGGTTCCCCGCTGGCCGATTCCGATCGGCGTCGCGTTTCTCCTGATCGCGACCCGCGCGCTCGCCACGCATGGCGGCGCCCGCCGCGGCGGCGAACACGAGCCGGAAAGCACGCTGCTCGACCCAACCGCGCCGCCCGGCGCGACTCGGGAATCGGGCGCGAGCGCGGCGACGGCGGTTTGACGCCGCCGCCCGCCGCTCCTATGCTGTTCGTGACAGACGGAGACAGGCGTCGAACGGGACGAGTAGTCAGGGATTCCCGTCAGCGAAGCCGGCCAGCTGGT
>JAICJJ010000175.1 GCA_025928535.1 Thermomicrobiales bacterium | reverse complement strand
GACGAGTCGGCAAGACGGCAAGAATGAGTCGAGAAGGCGAGAAGTCGAGAAGAGCATAGGCCGCCGGCGCGGCGGCCGGCGGCATCCTCCGAGCGGACGGGATCGGCTGGCGTCATCGAATGGCGGAGCGGTGCGTCCGGGGTGTCCCGCCAAGGAGCGGTCGGCGACGGGGCAGCCAGGTCGAGAGAACGGCCAACGCCTTCCGGAGGGCATGGCGTGGCGGCGCCGCGTTCGGCTCGGGAGCGGCCAGGCGATCGCAGGCGAGGTCGATGGCGATCTGCCGCATCTGCTCCTGCTTCGCCAGCGCATATGCCTGATAGGCCGTCGGCAACCCGGCGGTGAGCGTCCGGGCGCGCGCCAACTCGTCTTTGCGATGCGTTGTGGCGGGGGTGGTCAGCCACGATGATGGTTGCATTGCGATCCTCCCGGCCATGGATACGAGGTCCGACGGTCGTCCGGCGTGCTCGTGACGCCGTCCGATGCTCCTAGACTAGGGAGGAGGCGCCTCGGTCTCCATGCACAACGCCCACGCGTTGCCCACGCAAATCCCACCGAGACGCTGCCGGCTCGGCTAGACTGGAAGTCACATGTGCGGTTGGGACGGCTCGCAGGTGGAAACGCGATGGCCGTGCACGACGCCGACGCCCCGTCGTTCGCCAACTTACTGCGGCGGGACCGCATTGCGGCCGGGCTGTCGCAAGAAGCGCTGGCGGCGCGCGCCGGAGTCAGCGCTCGCGGCGTCAGCGACCTCGAACGCGGGCTTCGTCGGCAGCCACACCTCGAAACCGTTCGGCTCCTCGCCGACGCCTTGCACCTCGCCCCGGATGACCGCGCCGCGCTCCTGGCGGCCGCCCGTGCCGCGGAGCCGGAGCCGACCGTCGCGCCGACCGTCGTCACGCTCGCGCCTCTTCCGATCCCGCCGACCCCCTTGATCGGACGACAGGCGGAGATCGAACGGATCCGCGGCCTGCTGACCGATCCGGACGTGCGGCTGGTGACCGTGACGGGACCCGGCGGCGTCGGCAAGACGCGGCTCGCCATCGCCGTGGCGGCCACGCTCCGGGCCGGCTTTCCAGATGGCGTCGGCTTCGTCGATCTGACGCCGATTCGCGATCCGGCCCTCGTGCTGCCGGCGATCGCCGCCGCCCTTGGCATCCCGGAGCATCCCGCCCAACCCCTCATCGCCACGCTGGCCGCCGCCCTCGCCCACCAGCGCCGCCTGCTCGTCCTCGACAACTGCGAACAGGTGCTGGCGGCCGCGCCCGACCTGGCGCAGTTGCTGACGGCGACCTCGCGCTTGGTCCTCCTGGCGACGAGCCGGGCGCGCCTGGGAGTGCGCGCCGAGCACGAAGCGCCGCTCGCCCCGCTCTCCGTCGCCGATCCCCAGCGCCGGATGACGCTCGACCAGGCAGCGACGGTCGACAGCGTCCAACTCTTCGCGGCGCGAGCTCGCGCCGTCCAGCCGGACTTCGGGCTGACCGCCGCCAACGTGGCGGCGGCGGCGGACATCTGCACGCGCCTCGACGGGCTGCCGCTGGCGATCGAACTCGCCGCGGCTCGGGTCAAGCTCTTGTCGCCGGCCGCCTTGCTGGCGCGCCTCGAGCGACGTTTGCCGCTCCTCACCGACGGACCGCGCGATCTCCCGACGCGCCAGCGGACCATGCGCGATGCGATCACGTGGAGTTACGACCTGCTGGCGCCCGGCGAACAACGGCTGCTCCAGCGCCTGGCCGTCTTCGTCGGCGGCTGGACGCTGGAAGCGACCGAAGCGGTCGCCGCTTCGTCGGACGGCGACGTCGTCGAGAATCTGGCCGCGCTTGTCGACCAGAGCCTGGTGCGGCAGATCGCGCAGCCGGACGGTGATGGTCGCTTCACGATGTTGGAAACGGTGCGCGAGTTTGCGCTGGAGCGCCTCGTGGTCAGCGGCGCGGAAGCGGCGGCGCGGGCCGCTCACGCGGCGCACCTCCTGGAAAGAGCCGAACATCTCGCCAACCAGTTGTGGGTTGCCACCGAGCCGAGGCTGCTCGATGCGATGGAAGCGGAGTTGCCAAATGCGCGGGCAGCGCTTGCCTGGTTGGAGCAGCAGGGCGAGGACGAGGCGTGTCTGCGGCTGGCGACGGCCTATGCCTGGCTCTGGTTTGTCCGCAGCTACCTGACCGAAGGCAGGCGTTGGCTTGACCGGGCGCTGACGCCGTCGCCGACCGTCGCCCCGACGCTGCGGGCGCAGGCGTTGATGTGGGCCAGCGACATCGCCTTGCGGCAAAACGACTTCGCCGCCGCGCGGATGCTGGGGGGCGAGAGCATCGCGCTGCTGCGGGAGGCGGGCGAGCAGTCCCGTTGGCTGGTCGGCGCTTTGATCAACCATGCCTCCGCGCTGCACGCGGTCGGAGACGATGCGACGGTCCGTGCCGAACTGGAAGAGGCCCTCGCGGTGGCGCGAGGCTTGGACGCCACGCTCCTGGCCGCCGTCGCCCTCGACAACCTGGCGGAACTGGCGATCGATCAGGGGGATCCGGCGCGGGCCGAAACCTTGCTGGCGAAGGCGATCGCGCTGCAGGCGCAGTTGCCGGCGGCCTGGGGAACGCCGTTCGCCGAACAACTGCTCGGCGCCATCGCGTTCGAGCGCCAGGAATTCCACGCCGCCACGCAGCATTGGCGGGCCTGCCTCGACACGGCCTGGAACCACGCCGATTTTTCGTTCGTCTATGCCGGCTTGCTCGGCCTCGGCATCGTCGCGGCGGCGCAGGAGATGTTGGACGAGGCGGCCCAACTCATCGGGGCGGCCGACGCCATCGCCCAGACGGCCGGCCGACGCCTCTTTCGGTGGGAAGAGGTGCAGTTGGCGGTAATCAGGCCGCAGCTGGAGGAGCGCCTGGGTGAAGCGGCTTTTGCCGCGGCGCGCGCGCGAGGCGCGGCCTGGTCGCCGCTGGACGCAGTCTCGTTCGCGCGGGCCATCGCGGATCGCATCAGCGGTCGTTGATCGTCATGCCGCCCACTGTGGCGTTTGGCCCCCTTCTTCGTGCAATCGCCATTGCCGACCGCCGGCGTCGCGATGGACTGGCCGATCAACGGACGATCTGGAAACCCTCGTGGCCGGCCGGTTCGGCGGGAACGATGTCGACCGCATCGACGCGGGCGGGCCGCGGGCCGCGCCGGCACCAGGCGAGGAAGGCGGCGAGCGCGGCCGGATCGCCTTCGGCGTCGATCGTCACGCTGCCGTCCAGTTCGTTGCGCGCCCAGCCGCGGACGCCGCGCCGTTCGGCTTCGGCGCGGGCCGCGGCGCGAAATCCGACGCCTTGCACGTCGCCCGTCACCCGCACGATCCGTCGTTCGATCATCGGTCCGCCTTTCTCGTGACGAGTCGAGGAGTCGAGAAGTCGAGAAGTCGAGAAGTCGAGGAGCGGGGGATGTCTCCCCCCTCGTCATCCGGCAGCGAAACGAAGGATCGCGGCGTCATTTGCTCGTAGAGCCAAATCCTTCGCTCCGCTGAGGATGACCACTCTGGGGCGCCGCGTCGGCTACGCTCTGCTCGACTCCTCGACTCCTCGACTCCTCGACGTCCCGACTTGCCGTCTCGTCCCCTTGACACGTGTCGCCCCGCTCCGCAGAATCCCAATTCATCTGGCGCGACAGCAGAGGGAACTGTTTGTGCGGCGCAGGCCGCGGCGTCCAATGACCAGATGCCGGCCGCGACGAACCCGCCGCAGCGCCACGAGGGCGCGCCAGATCGCGGCGATGAATGAGTAGACCTGACGGCAGGGAGTTCGACTTGATCCACGCAACGCGCCACCCAGCGGCCTCCGCCTCCCCGAACGGCGCCGTCGACGCCCCGGTCCTGATGGCGGTCGACCACGCGACCAAGTACTACAAGACGCAGACAGGCGCGGTGCACGCGCTCGAAGACCTCTCGCTCCAGATTCGCGAAGGCGAATTCGTCTGCATCCTCGGACCGTCCGGCTGCGGCAAGAGCACGCTTCTCTGGGCGATGTCCGGCTTGCACGATCTGACGAGCGGCCAGGTCGTGCTGCACGGCGCGCCGGTGACCGCCCCGCGTCCCGAAATCGGAATGATCTTCCAGGACGCGAACCTGCTGCCATGGCGCAACCTGTGGCAGAACATCATGTTCCCGTTCGAAATCAAGAAACTCGATCCGAAGCCGTTCGAACCGCGCATTCACCAATTGCTGAAGGAAGTCGGCCTGGCCGGATTCGAGAAGAAGATGCCGCGCGAATTGTCGGGCGGCATGCAGCAGCGCGCCAGCATCGTCCGTTGCCTGTCGTACGACCCCGGCGTCATCCTGATGGACGAGCCGTTCGGCGCGCTCGACGCCTTCACTCGGGACGAGATGAACCTGCTCATCCAGCGGCTCTGGATGGACACCGGCAAGACGATCATCTTCGTCACCCACAACGTCAGCGAGGCGATCTTTCTGGCCGACCAGGTGGTCGTCCTGACGCCGCGGCCGGGCCGGCTGGCGCACATCTTCCCGATCGATCTGCCGCGGCCCCGCACCGTCGAAATGACCTTCGAGCCCGATTTCATCCATCTGGTCCGCGAAATCAAGATGACGATCGAAACCGGCCGGTACGCGCCGCTGGCGAAAGTGGGCCGCGCGGCCGCGCAGGGGTAGAGAGGACGACCCGTCATGGCGAGCGAACTGCGCGAAACGATTCCGACGTTCGGCGAGCAGGGGGGCGAAGAAACTCAGGAAGTCAGCCTGACCAACTGGTCCGCCCTGACGAACACCGGCCTCTCCGCCTCGTGGCGCGACACCGGCATCATCGCGCTGGTGGCGGTGATCATCATCCTTGCGGCGGAAGTGGCCGTCCGCACGCTCAACATCCCGAGTTACATCCTGCCCGCCCCGAGCGCGATCGGGAAAGCGCTCTTCACCCGCTTTCCCGATCTCTTCTGGCCGCACATGCAGGTGACGCTGATCGAACTGCTGAGCGGCTTCGCCATCGGCGCCTCGATCGGACTGATCTTCGCGGCGGTGATCACCCAATTTCCGCTGGTCGAAAAGATCGTCACCCCCTACATCCTGTTGCTGGTGACGACGCCGATGATCGCGCTCGTGCCGCTGCTGATTCTCGTCTTCGGCTTCACGTTGACGCCGCGCATCATCGCGGTGGCGCTCGCGTCGGGGCCGATGGTGATGATCAACTCGGCCACCGGCTTCCGCCGGACCGATTTGGCGCGAATCGCGCTGGCGCGGTCGTACGGGGCGAGCACGTTCCAGATCTTCACCAAAATCCGCTTTCCGCTGGCGCTGCCGATGATCATCGTCGGCTTGATGGTCGGGGCGATCTTCGGCTTGCTGACGGCGGTCGGGGCGGAGATGGTCGGCGGCAAGAACGGCCTCGGCAACCAGTTGATGTTCTGGTCGTCGATGGTCAAGATGGAAAATTTCTACGCCATCATCCTGCTGCTGGCGCTGATGGGCGTGACGATCTACGTCATCTTCTACTGGATCGGCAAGAAGTGGGCGAGTTGGCAGGCGTGAGCCGACCCGGACTCCCCGCGGCGGCGTGAAAGGAGGAGGCGCTCCCCGGAGGGAGCGGCGAGGGCCAGAGCGACATCCATCGCGACGACGCCGGCGACGACGGCCGGCCATGCGAGCGGACCGGACCATCCGGCAGCGGCGCCCCGAACGAGCCGGGCGCATCGTGGAGGATCGAATCTGATGGATCGCATCGACGCGCTGTTCGACCGCTTCGCCGACGGGCGCCTTTCTCGCCGCGGCTTGCTCAAGGGCGCGGCCGCGCTCGGCCTGAGCGGACCGGCGCTCGCGATGCTGGAACGGAGCCGCTTCGTTTCGGCGCAGCCGGCGCAAAACACCGTCCGCTGGGTGTCGCCGCGCGGCACCATCGACGTGCTCGACGATTATCCCTATCACGTCGGCATCAAGATGGGCTATTTCGGCGACATCAAGACGACGCTGGAGCCGGGGCCGATCGAAGCGACCGCTGGCACGAAGGCGGTCGTCACCGGCCAGTCGGACGTCGCCTATCCCTCGCCCGGCGTCTACTCCCTGATGATCGAGCAGGGGAGCCCGCTCATCTCGGTCTTCGAGATGGGCGCCTTCGACGTCTTCGACTTCGCCTTCCCGAAGGGGAAGAAACTGGCGAGCGTCAAGGATCTCGAAGGCAAGACGGTCGTGCTCGGCTCCGCCGGCTGGCAGGGAATCTGCAACCCCGAAGTGGCGCAGGCGGGGGGCGATCCGTCGAAGGTCAACTACGTCGACGCCGGCCAGACCTGGGGCCAGGCGCTGGGGCAAGGCAAAGCCGATTCCGCCCTCTGCTGGGCCGGCCT
>JAICJJ010000047.1 GCA_025928535.1 Thermomicrobiales bacterium | reverse complement strand
TGGGGCGCCGTCATCGGGGCGCTGGTGGCCAGCGTGGCGAGTGGGGCGATCTACACCGTGCTCGATGAGTGAACGGAAGCAATCGTCCCGCCGATTCCGGCCGCGCGAGCGGCGCGACTCGTTTCCCGTGGTCGAGCGGATTGCGGAGCGGTTTCCGGTCCCCTTGACCATCGGCGTCGTCTCCGACACGCACATCGGCCGGCGCGCCAGCCGCGTGTTGCCGCCGGAAATCCCCGCGCTATTCGCGCGGTTCGGCGTCGGCCTCATCGCGCATGCGGGCGATGTCAACGTGCCGGACGCGCTCGCCGCCTTGAAGGCGGTCGCGCCGACGCTGGCCGTGCGAGGCAACAACGACTGGGGCTTCGACGAGCGGGAATTGCCCGACCGGATCGATTTCACCGTCGGGCGATTTCGCTTCGCGCTCGTTCATGGTCAGCAGGAGGGCACGGCCGATCGGACCGCGCGCTCGCTCGCCGGCACGGTCGATTGCGTCATCTACGGCCACAGCCACAAACCGGGCATCCTGCTCGATCACGGAACGATCTTGTTCAATCCCGGTTCGCCGACCGACCGGCGCTGGAATCCGCATTTCGGCGTTGGCGTTATCCGAGTCGATGCGCTGCGGATCGACCCGGAGTTGATTCTCTTTTCTCGCCCGGAAGAACTCGACCGGATCGCGCCTGAGCCGTGATTGGCGGTCAGTCGGCGGTGGCCAGATTCGGCGCGGGTACGTCGGTCAACTCGCGAGCGAATTGCGCGGACACGGCCTGCGGGATGGTTGTCGTCGGGATGCCGGCGGCGGCGGCGAGGGCGCCCGCGACGCCGTCGAGCGTCACGACCGTGAGATTGATCGCGTGATCGAGCCCGCAGGCGGCGACCTCGGTCATCAGGCCGAGGTCATCCCAGGCGAGCGCATCGCCTTCGATCAGGAGCACCACGGTCGCGTTCATCAGTTCCGGAAACCGCTCCATGGCGCGCGCCAGATCGGCGCGGGAGCGAACGACCTCGATCTGACGATGTTCGCGGGCGCGAACCTTCTCATAGAAAAACGAGGCGACGATCTTGATGACGGCGGCGATCGGCACGGCCAGAATGAGGCCGAGGGGACCGCCGAGCGTGGTGCCGACGACGAGGACGAAGATGACCAGCAACGGGTGGAGATGGACGATCCGGCCGATCACGAGCGGAATGACGAACGCATCTTCCAGTTGGCGGAGCACGAAATAGGTCACGGCGATGACGATGGCGAGCGTGCCGTTCGACCAGCCGAACGGCGTCGTCTCCTGGAAGAAGGCGATCGTGACCGCGATCGAACCCGCGGTCCAGGGTCCAATCAGCGGGATCAATTCGAGAAAGCCGGTGGCGATGGCGAGCGAGAGCGCGTAATCGACGCTGAAGGTGCGCAACGCGATGTAGGATGCAAACGACATGATGACGACGAGCACGACCTGGCCGCGGAGATAGTTGCCGAGCGTCGCGTTGATATCGACCAGCACCCGGTCGAATTCGCGGTGGTAGCGCCGGCTGAGCGCGTCGCGAATCGATTCGACGAATTTGTCGCCGTAGACGATGAAATAGAACGAAGCAATGAGGTAGATCAGAATTTCGAGCGCGATCGAGACGGTCGAGAGGAGGAGCGGCACCGCCTTCGCGCCGACGAGATCGGCCATCTGACGGCCGAGGAGTTGCAGCCGTTCTTCGATGAACTGCACGTCGACGCCGGCGAACCGGGCGTCGATGCGCTGGCGTTCTTCGAACCACCGATTGACCTCGGAGATGACGTTGGGAATCGTCCGCTGCTGCAACGAATTGAGTTGGACGATGATCTGGGGCGAGAGATTGATGAGCAGGATGGCGACGACGAGGGCGATGATGGCGTAGAGCCAGGCGGTGATGAGTTGCTTCGGCAGTCGCGTCCGCCGATGAATCCAGGCGACGAGCGGATGGAGGATGTAGGCGGTGATGATTGCCCAGGCGAAGGGGGTCAACGCATGAGCGGCCTTGAGCAGAACCAGGGCGCCAATGATGGCCCCGATCCAGATCACGACCGCGCGAGCCTGTGGCGAAAGCGAGACGTCCATGACCGATACCCTGCGGGCGCCTTCGCCCAGGTCGCCTCGCTCCGCGGCGCAACCGAAACGGCGACCACGATCGGTGGAACCCGGGATGTCGGAGCCCGAGGATGATAGCACGATCGGCCGGCGACGCGGCGCCCATGCCGACGGGCTGGCGGGACCTATACTCGGATCTGCTTGTCCCGAAACCGGATTGTGTCGGGGCGTTCGAGGGAACGGGATCGACGAACGAGAGGTCGAGCGCGCGATGACGACCAACTTCCGCTTGCCCGGTCCGACGCCGTTGCCGCCGCAGGTGCTGGCGGCGATGCAGCGGGAGATGATTCCGCATCGTGGCCCGGCGTTTCAGGCGCTCTATCGCGACACGCTGGCGATGGCGCGGGATGCGCATCGGACCACCAGCGACGTCTTCATCTGGCCGGCGAGCGGATCGGCCGGGTGGGAAGCGGCGATCGTGAATCTTCTGTCACCGGGCGAGCCGGTGCTGGCCGCGACCTGCGGCGATTTTGGCGATCGGTTTGCGCGGGTCGGCGAACGGTTCGGGCTGGACGTGCGCCGCGTGGAAGCGCCGTGGGGAACGGCGATCGAGCCGGCGGCGCTGCGCGAGGCGCTGGCGCGCAACCCCGATGTCACGGCGGTTTTCCTGACCCACAACGAAACGTCGACCGCCGTGACGAATCCATTACCGGAATTGGCCGCGGAGGTCCGGCGGCATGGCGCATTGACGATCGTCGATGCGGTCAGTTCGGTCGGCGCGCTGCCGCTCGAGATGGACGCCTGGGAACTCGATTTCGTCTTTTCGGGATCGCAAAAGGCGTGGATGTGCCCGCCCGGGTTGATGATCGCGGCGGTCGGCCCGCGCGCCTGGGAGGCGTATGAGCGGTCCCGCTTTCCTCGGTTCTTCTGGGATCTGGGGGATGCCAAAACGGCCGCCGATCGCGGTATGACGGTGACCACGCCGCCGCTGACGATGCTTTACGCATTCCACGCCGCGCTCGAGTTGCTGCTCGACGAAGGTCTTGAGCGCGTTTGGGAACGGCATCGCCGCCTCGGAGCGATCGCCCGGGACGGCGTTCGCAGCGCCGGACTTCAACTGTTCGCCGACCCGGCTCACGCGTCGGATACGGTGACCGCCTTTGTGCCGCCGGCGGGCTTCAGCGCCCGCGACGTGCTGGCGGCGCTTCGCGAGCGGGGTGTGGAAGCGCAAGGGGGACAGGGCGCCATGACCGACTCCCTGGTGCGGATCGGTCACATGGGGTGGGCGCACGAACCGGAGATTCGTGACGCCGTCGCCGCCGTGCGCGGGGTGGCCGCGGCGATGATGAAGGAAACTGCCTCGACCGCGCGCTGACCGTCATCGATCCGGTCGCTGGATTGCTGTTGCGTTGATTTCAGCGCGGCGGTTATACTTTCGCATGCTGCTTTTCACGGCATGTTCGCCCTTGCGGGGGAGAATGAACGATGGAGAGCTGAACGCGGTTCTTTTGGCTACAGGAAGGTGTATGAACAGCACGGACGCGACCGAGCAGACGAATCTTGCAGACTCGGCGAATGGGGTCGGCTCGCACGATGTGGCGAGCGCCCAGACTGCGACATCCGAGGAGACCGATTTTTCCTCGCTGATGGAGCAGTTCCTGAGCGATCCGAGCCACGACTACAAGAGCCTCAAGTATGGCGACGTGATGGACGGCATCATCATGCACGTCGATCGCGATGAACTCCTCGTCGACATCGGCTCGAAGTCGGAAGGGATCATCCCGGCGCGGGAATATTCGAGTCTGTCGCAAGATGAAAAGAGCGCGCTCACGATCGGCGATCGCGTCCTCGTGTTCGTGGTCCAGCCCGAAAATCAGGAAGGGCATGCGGTCGTCAGCATCGACCGCGCCCGGCAGGAAAAGAGTTGGCGTCGGCTGCAGGAAATCTTCGAAGCCAACGAAGTCATCGAAGCGGAAGTCACCAACTACAACAAGGGCGGCTTGCTGGTGAACCTCGACGGCGTGCGCGGCTTCGTGCCGGCGTCGCAGGTGACCGAAATTCGCGGCGGCGACGAAGCGAGCAAGCAAGCCGACATGGCCCGCCTGATCGGCACGACCCTTCCGCTGAAGGTCATCGAGATCAACCGACATCGCAACCGGCTGATTCTTTCGGAGCGGCAAGCGGTGCAAGAACGCCGCGACGTGATGAAAGAACGGCTGATCGAAGAGTTGCGCGAAGGCGAAGTCCGGCGCGGTCGGGTTTCCTCGATCTGCGACTTCGGCGCCTTCGTCGACATCGGCGGGGCCGACGGACTGGTTCACCTTTCCGAGCTTTCCTGGAGCCGGGTCCGGCATCCAAGCGAAGTGCTGAAGGTCGGCCAGGAAGTCGATGTCTACGTCCTCGGCATCAACGCCCAGGAAAAGAAGATCGCCCTCTCGATCAAGCGGACCCAGGCCGAGCCGTGGAGCCGGGTGGCGGCGAACTACGAGGTCGGCCAACTGGTGCGCGGCACGGTGACGCAACTCGCCAACTTCGGCGCGTTCGCCCGGATCGAAGATGGCATCGAAGGGCTGATTCACGTATCGGAACTGGTCGACGACCGGGTCACGCATCCGAAGCAGGTCGTCAACGAAGGCCAGGATTTGCTGCTCCGCATCATCCGGATCGACCCGCAGCGGCGACGCATGGGCCTGAGCTTGCGGCGGGCGCTCGATACGCCGGACGCCGAACTCGAAGCGGTCTTCGGCGATGGCGTCATCGAGGAGAAAGACGCGCTCATCGAGCAGATTCGGCAGCGGCTCGAGGCGGAAGGGATCGAACTCGGCGACGCCCTGACGGGCGGTGGATTGCCGCCGGTCGAGGAGTTGGGCGAGCGCCCGGTCACGGCCGAAGCGCCGCCGATGTCGACCGCCGACCTGCCGCCGACGGCCGCTGCGCAGGCCGCGGCCGAAGCGGAAGCCCGCGGCGAGGCGGCGCCGGCGCCGAAGTCGGCGAGGCCGCGACCGCAGCGGCCGGCGGCGATCGAATTGCCGGACGATCTTGACGGCGAACTTTCGGCAATGGCGGTTGCGTTCGCGATGGCCGGCGCGCCGACCGATTTCGTGGCCGACGTGGCGGCCGAGGATGAGGGCGAGGAAGCGCCTGCGGACGCTTCGGAAACCCGGAGCGATGGCGACACGGCCGCCGGCTAGGCCATTGCCGCCTCGTCCGCTGCGGCCGGGGCGCGTCGTTCCGACAATTGATGGTTGGGGGGCATCGGCAGGCGCGATCATGCGCCTGCCGATATCGCCACCTCCGGATTATCCGCAATCGCGCATCCGGTCGCGACGCGAGCCGGTTTCCGGAATCGGGGGTAGACAGTTTGCGTACACTAGAGTGGAACGCGAGGGCGCAACGCGCTGACCGCGTCGAGCGCCGACGGGCGACGGGAGATCAGAGCGATGGCTGACAAATTCGACAAATTCACGGAACGGGCCCGGAAGGTGCTGACCCTCGCTCAGGAAGAAGCGCAGCGCTTCAACCACAACTACATCGGCACCGAGCATTTGCTGCTCGGTCTGGTGCGGGAAGGCGACGGCGTGGCCGCTCGCGTGCTGAGCAACATGGGCGTCCAATTGCCCAAGGTGCGCTCGGCGGTCGAGTTCATCATCGGACGCGGCGACACGATGGTGATGGGCGAAATCGGGCTGACGCCGCGAGCCAAGAAAGTGATCGAACTGGCGGTCGATGAAGCGCGCCGCCTCAACCACCACTACATCGGCACCGAGCATTTGCTGCTCGGCCTCGTGCGCGAGGGCGAAGGGATCGCCGCCGGCGTGCTGGAGAGTCTTGGCGTGAACCTGGAAAAGGTCCGCGCCCAGGTGATGCAAGTGGTCAGCCAGAGTTCATCGTACAGTCAATCGAAACAGCAGACGAAGACCCCCTACATGGACGCCCTCGGCGTCGATCTGACGGAGGCGGCGCGCAGCAACAAACTCGGGCCGCTGATCGGGCGGTCGATGGAGATCGACCGCGTCATGCAGATCCTGTCGCGCCGGACGAAAAACAACCCGGCGCTGATCGGCGAGCCGGGCGTCGGCAAGACGGCGATCGTCGAAGGGCTGGCGCAGCGGATCGTCGCCGGCGACGTGCCGGAGCAGTTGCAAAACAAGCGGCTGGTGGCGCTCGACATCGGCGCGCTGGTCGCGGGCACCAAATATCGCGGCGAGTTCGAAGAGCGGTTGAAGAAGATCGTCGGCGAAGTCAAGGAGACCGGCAGCATCCTCTTCATCGACGAGTTGCACACGCTGGTCGGCGCGGGGGCGGCGGAAGGCGCGGTCGACGCGGCCAACAACCTGAAGCCGGCGATGTCGCGCGGCGAATTGCAGACGATCGGCGCGACCACGCTCGACGAGTATCGCAAGTACATCGAAAAAGACGCCGCGCTCGAACGGCGCTTCCAGCCGGTGCAGGTGGACGAGCCGAGCATCGAAGAGACGGTGCAGATTCTGAACGGCGTCCGCTCGCTGTACGAAGAGCATCACAAGTTGAAGATCAGCGACGAGGCGCTGAAAGCGGCGGCCAACATGGCGGCCCGCTACATCACCGACCGCTTCATGCCGGACAAGGCGATCGACCTGATCGACGAGGCCTCGTCGCGCGTCCGCATGTACCGATCGGCGGCGCCGCCCAGCCTGAAAGAAGCGATGGCCGGCTTGTCGTCGTTGCAGCGGGAACTGGAGGCGGCGGTCAACAGCCAGGAATTCGAACTGGCGGCCGAATTGCGCGACCGCGAGCGGAAGTTGCGCGACCGGATCGAATCGCAAGAACAGGAACTGCGCGACACCCGCTCCGGCGACGAACTCTACGTGACCGAAGAAGACATCGCCGAAGTCGTTTCGATGTGGACCGGGATTCCGCTGGCGCGGATCGCGGGCGAAGAATCGGAGCGCCTGCTGCGGATGGAAGACGCGCTGCATCAGCGGATCATCGGCCAGGACGAAGCGATCAGCACGCTGGCCAAGGCGGTTCGCCGGGCGCGCGCGGGCATCAAGAACCCGAAGCGGCCGATCGGGTCGTTCATCTTCCTCGGTCCGACCGGCGTCGGCAAGACCGAACTGGCCAAGGCGCTGGCCGAATTCATGTTCGGCTCGGAAGACCACCTGATCAAGATCGACATGTCGGAATTCATGGAGCGCCACGCGGTCAGCCGGCTCGTCGGCGCGCCTCCCGGCTATGTCGGATACGAAGAAGGCGGGCAGTTGACCGAAGCGGTGCGCCGCAAGTCGTACAGCGTGATCTTGCTGGACGAAATCGAGAAGGCGCACCCCGAAGCGTTCAACATGCTCCTCCAGATCATGGAAGACGGGAATCTGGCCGACGCCAAGGGGCGGAAGGTCGATTTCCGCAACACGATCATCATCATGACCTCGAACGTGGGGGCGGACCAGATCACCCGCGACATGACGCTCGGCTTTGCCTTCAAGGAAGACGCCGACAAGGCGCAGGCGCGCGAATACGACAAGATGCGCGACAAGGTGATGGGCCAGTTGAAGCAAACCTTCCGGCCCGAATTCCTGAACCGCATCGACGCCGTGATCGTCTTCCATTCGCTGACGAAAGACCAGATTCGCGAAATCGTCGAACTGGAACTGGCCCGGGTGCGCAAGCAACTCGAAGAGCAGGAAATCAAGCTCGAGGTCACGACCGCGGCGATGGATCTGCTTGGCGAGCGCGGCTACGACCACACCTACGGCGCTCGGCCGTTGCGGCGGATCATCCAGAATCTGATCGAAGACCCGTTGGCGGAAGGTCTGCTCAACAGTCGCTTCCAGCCGGGTTCGACCGTCCAGGTCGATGTCGAAGACGACCTTCTCAAGCTCGACGTGATCGAGGCACCGGCGGAAGCGCTCGCGGCTGTGCCGTAGGCGCAAGCGACCGAATCCAGACAATGCATGGATGGAAGGGGGATGGCATGGGCCGTCCCCCTTCGTCATCTCTCGGAAGGGCAAAAGGACAATGCCGAAACCGCGCACATCGTTTGTCTGTCAACAATGCGGGGCGATCAGTCCGGCGTTTCTCGGTCGCTGCCCGAACTGCAATGCCTGGAATTCGATGGTGGAAACCATCGAAGACCGGCGCGCGCCATCGGCCGTATCGGGCATGCCTCGGGCAACAGCATGCTCGATGCCGCTGAATGCGCTCGGCGCGTTGCAAACCGACCGCATTCCCGTGCCGATCGCCGAACTCGATCGGGTATTGGGCGGCGGTCTGGTGGCGGGATCGCTGGTGCTGGTCGGCGGCGATCCGGGCATCGGCAAATCGACGCTCGTCTTGCAGGCGGCGTCGGCGCTGGCCGGGTCGATCGGACAGGTTCTCTACGTCTCGGCCGAAGAATCGGCGCAGCAGATCAAATTGCGGGCGGACCGTCTCGGCATCGCCAGCGACGACCTCTATGTGCTGTCGGAGACCAATCTCACTGAGGTGCTGGAAGCGGCCGAACAGCACCAGCCGGCGATGCTCGTCGTCGACTCGATCCAGACGGTTTATATCGACGACATCACTTCGGCCGCCGGCAGTGTGTCGCAGGTGCGGGAATGCACCTCGCGGCTCATGCAATGGGCCAAGCCGCGCAATATCCCGGTGATGATCATCGGGCATGTGACGAAGGAAGGAACGATCGCCGGGCCGCGGGTGCTGGAGCACATGGTCGACGCCGTGCTCTATCTCGAAGGGGACCGCCATCATCAGTACCGCATCTTGCGGGCGGTCAAGAACCGGTTCGGCTCGACCGACGAGGTCGGCGTCTTCGAGATGGCGGACAGCGGATTGCGTGAAGTCCGCAACCCGTCGGAGGCGTTTCTGGAAGAACGGGCCGGCGCCGCGGCCGGCTCGACGGTGGCGGTGACGATCGAAGGCACCCGGCCGATTCTGGTCGAGGTGCAGGCGCTGACGACGCCGACCAATTTCGGCCTGCCGCGGCGCAGCGCCAACGGCTTCGACACGAGTCGGCTGCAATTGCTGGTCGCCGTGCTGCAAAAGCGGGTGGGGCTCGGCCTCGGCTCGCAGGACATCTACGCCAATGTGGTCGGCGGCTTGCGCATCGCCGAACCGGCGGCCGACCTGGCGGTGTCGCTGGCGATCGCCTCGAGTTTCAAGGAACGCCCGGTCGATGCCGGCACGGTCGCAGTCGGGGAAATCGGGCTGTCGGGCGAGTTGCGGTCGGTCGGGCAGATCGACCGGCGGCTGGTCGAATCGGCGCGGCTCGGTTTCCGGCGGGCAATCATTCCCGGCAGCGTGGCGCGGCGGGCGCTGCCGAACGTCGACGGGATGCAAATCTTGCGCGCCGATTCGGTGAGCGAAGCGATCGAAGCCGCGATCGATTGACGAGGGCGACTTACTGCCTATGGTCCGTGATCGCTTGTTTCGCGGTTATTTCAGTTCGATGACCAGTGTTCGGCCAAGGGCCGCCGCGGCTCGTTGGATCGTATCGAGTTGCACGCGTGGGTTGGCGGGGTCGAGGAGACGTTCGACTTGCGATCTGCTCGTAGCCATTCGCTTGGCCAGCGCGCTCTTGCTCAATCCTTGAGCTTTGCGGCATTGTTCGAGTTGCCAGATAAGCGCTTCCTTGACGGCAGTTGCGCGAATTTCGTCGTAGATGCCTTCCTCTTTCAGAAATTCGTCGAACGAGGAACCGAGATGAGGATTGGTCATCGTCGCAATTCTTTCTGTCGCAAGCGACCCAACGCCAGGTCAGACTCAGCAGTTTTCTGCGACCGCCGATCGGCCGGCTACGAGTTCTGCAGGCTCCCCAAATCGAGCAAAAGATCGGCGAGCCGACTTGCTGCGTCGTCGCGGCCGACGGTGCGGGCGGCGGCGGCCATGCCGGCGAGGCGGTCGGGATGGTCGAGGAGGTCGAGCAGGACGGCGCGCAGCCGGTCGGTCGTCGCGTCCGACTGCGGCAGGAGCACGGCCGCCCCGCGATCGGCCAGGACGCGAGCGTTGCACGTCTGCTCGTCGCCGCCCGCTCCGGGCAAGGGGATGAGGACGGACGGCAGGCCGACGAACGCCAGTTCGGCGACCGTTCCCGCGCCGGCGCGGCCAACGACCAGCGAAGCGGAGGCGTAAACGTCCGGCAATTCGTCGCGGATGAATTCCACCGGTCGGTAACGATCCCGCAGGCGCTCCGGCCATTGGTTCCGCGCTGCCGTCAGCCGCTCCAGATCGTCGTTGGCCGAAGCGGGGCCGGTCTGGTGGAGGAGTTGCGCGCGTTCGAGGAGGTCGGGCAGGAGCGACGCGACGCGCTGGTTGATCGGGCTGGCGCCGCGCGCGCCGCCCGTGACGTAGATCAGCGGCAAGCTCGGGTCGAATCCCCACCGGCCGAAGCCTTGCGCGCGATCCCCGGCGCGGAGTGACGCGCGGACCGGGTTGCCGGTGGCCGCGACGGAGCGGCTGTGACGCCGGGCGACGGCTTCAGTTTCGGCATAGGAGACGGCGAGCGTTGTGGCGAACCGGGCGTTGATCCGGTTCGCCAGACCGAGAATTGCGGTTTGCTCGTGCGTCAGGACCGGGGCGATGCCGCGCGCCGCGAGCACGGAGGGAACGCT
>JAICJJ010000019.1 GCA_025928535.1 Thermomicrobiales bacterium | reverse complement strand
CGCTTGGCTCGTCGTCGCCGATCGACGAGCGGCCGCCCATTTCCTGACCAACCGCTCAGGCGGTCGCCGACGCCTGGCCGAACCGCGCCAGCGCGAGGCGCGGCAACGGCTGCGACGCCGAATCGAACGCGAGATCGACGAGCGATTCGCCGATGGCCGGGGCGAACTTGAAGCCGTGCCCCGAAAAGCCGGCGCCGATCGCGACCTGCGCGTAGACCGGGTGGCGATCCAGGACGAAATCGGCGTCTGGCGTCACCGTGTAGAGACAGACGGTCGAATCGACGATGCCGGGTCCGATTCCTCGGAAGAGGAGGCGCGCCAGATCGACGACGTTCTGCTCTTCGCCCGGACGGATCGAGCGATCGACCGCGTCGGGGGACGTCGGGTCGCCGCCGGCATGATTGGCGATCTTGAGGCCAGCGTGATCGAAGACGGGAAAGCCGTAGATTTCGCCATGGAGCGAATCGCTGATGAAGACCGGGAGCGATTCCGGCCGGTACGGCGTCGCGTCGGCGACGGATAGCCAGAACAGGGTCTTGCGCCGCACTTCGAGCGGAATGCCGAGATCGCCCAGGAGCCGCGACGACCATGCTCCAGCGGCGATGATGAGTCGGTCGGCCCGGTAGACCTGGGCGCCGGTTTCGACGCGCACGCCGTCGCCATCGAGGCGCCAGCCGATGACCGGCTCGCCCTGGTGAATCTCCACGCCGAGCCGTCGCGCCTCGTTCGCCATCGATTCGATCGCCGGCTCGGTCAGGAGGAATCCGGCTTCCGCGCTGTAGAGCGCGTCCCAGTCGTCCGGAATCGTCACGCCCGGCCAGCGCCGATGGACGTCGGTGGGGCTGAGCCACTCGTGGTCGATGCCATGTTCGACCGCCGCCGTGCGAGCGCGCGCGGCATGGCCATAGCCTGGAGCCGCCAACTCCAGCCCGCCGCAGCGGACCAGAATCTGTCGATCCGTGGCGGCTTCCAGTTCTTGCCAGAGATCGTCGGCTCGGCGCACGAGCGGCACGTAGTCAGGCGATTCGGCGTAGGCGTGGCGGATGACGCGGGTCTTGCCGCCGTGGGCGCCGAGCGTATGTGGAATTGAAAATTGCTCGAGCACCAGCGCCCGCCGGCCGCGTTTGCCGAGCTCCCAGGCGGCGGCGGTTCCCATCGTGCCGCCGCCAATGACGATCGCGTCATACGTCGGCGTGGTCGATATCTGGCTCACTTCGCCTCGATCCCTTCGAGCGGCTTGACGTTGCCTCGGACGACGTCGGGCCGTCGCACTGGCGCGGCCCAGCGCGCGGCGTTGGCGATGACGCGGCGGATGTTCGGATCGAAGTAGGTCGGGTGGGATTCGTGCCCCGGCCGAAAATAGAAGATCTTGCCGGCGCCCCGCTCGAAGCAGCAGCCGGAGCGGAAGACCTCCCCCCCGGTGAACCAACTGACGAAGACGAGTTCGTCCGGCGCGGGAATGTCGAAATGCTCGCCGTACATCTCTTCCTGTTCGAGTTGGATGTAATCGTCGATCCCTTCCACGATCGGATGACCGGGCGCCACGACCCAGAGCCGTTCCCGGTCGTTCGCTTCGCGCCATTTCAGATCGCAGGTCGTTCCCATCAGCCGCCGAAAGATTTTCGAGTGGTGGCCTGAATGCAAGACGATCATGCCCATGCCGGCGAGGACCCGCGCCTGCACTCGATCGACGATCTCGTCGCTGACCTCCTTGTGCGCCTTGTGCCCCCACCAGACGAGGACATCGGTCGCCGACAGCACGTCGTCGGTCAGGCCGTGTTCCGGTTCGTCGAGGGTCGCGGCGCCAATCGCGAAACCGGGAAACGCGCGCAAGCCATCGGCGATGGCGGCATGGATGCCGTCGGGGTAGATGGCGCGGAAACGCTCTTCTTCCCGTTCGTGACGGTATTCGTTCCAGATCGTGATTCGAATCTCGTCGCTCACGTCGATCTCCCTTGCCGCGATGCGATCTGCCGCGGCGCTCCCGTTCAGATTTCGATTTCGCGCCCCAATTCGGCTGATCGGTAGATCGCTTCGATCAGCCGCACCCGGTCGAGCCCTTCTTCGGCGCTGGGCGATTCGGTCTTGCCGTTCAGGATCGCGTCGATGAAGCGATGGATCACCCAGCCGTGGCCATGCCGTGGCAGCAAGCGCGGCTCGGTCACGGCCGGCATGCCGCCGACTTCGCCGAACAAGCGCAGCGTGCCGATCTGGGCGTAGTCCTTGACGTGAATTTCGGCGCCGCCCGCGTCGCCCATGAACGAGACGCCGAATTCGTCGGTATGGGACGTGTAGCCCGCCCATGATGCGTCGAGTTGCAGCGTCGCGCCGCCGTCGAGGCGGATCATGGCGGTGGCGAAGTCTTCGACCTCGTACGGCGCGCCTTCGATCACCTTGAAACGCGAGCCGAAAAATTGACCCTTGCCGCGCGGCCCCAACTCGGCGTAGGTCGCGGCGCTGACCGCGACCGGCCGCGGATTGCCCATGATCCAGAGCGCCAGATCGAGGACATGGACGCCGAGGTCGATCAGCGGCCCGCCGCCCGCCAGCGATTTGGTCGTGAACCAACTGCCGAGCCCCGGGATGCCGGACCGACGCATCCAGAACGCCCGCGCGTGGTAGATGCGGCCGAGCCGGCCCGCTTCGACCTCGTTCTTGACGAGTTCGACGTCGTGCCGCCCGCGCCGGTTGAAGGCGATCATCAGGATGCGGCCGGTTTCTTCGGCTGCCGCGACCATTGATTCGCCTTCGGCGGCCGTCGGGGCCAACGGCTTTTCGACCAGCACGTCCTTGCCGGCGCGCAACGCCGCGAGCGTCACTTCCTGGTGCATGTAATTCGGCACGGCGATGCTGACCGCCTGCACGTCGGGGTCGGCGAGCAGTTCGCGATAGTCGTGATAGACCCGGCTGACGCCGAACTTGTTCGCCAGTTCCTGACAACGATCTTCCAGCCCGGCGATGGCGATCACCTTCGCTCGGGGCTCTTCGGCGTACCCTTCGAGATGAAACGAACCGATTCCGCAGCCAATGACGCCGACCTTGATCGGCAGCGCACGTTCCACACGTCCTCCCGCGCCATCCCCGTCCCAATCCGGCGACAGCATGACGCCGCGACGGCCACGGCGCAAGCGGGCTCGATTGCCAAACTCGACGATTGGTCAGGCTGGGACGAGCGTGACCAGCGTCACTTCCGGCGGGCACCGAAATCGGATCGGCGGGTGGTAGATGCCGAGGCCTCGCGAGGTATAGATCGGCATCCCATCGGCGTGGTTCAGCCCGCTATCGTAGCGGCGGCCGCCGACCGGCGTGAACGGCGCGCCGAGGATCGGCAGTCGCGCCTGGCCGCCATGACTGTGACCGGAGAGTTGGGCGAACGCACCGTGGCGGGCGGCTGCTTCCGCCCAGTCCGGCTCGTGCCAGAGCGCGAGGATCGCCGAACCGGGCGGAATGTTCGCGAACGCGGCGTCCGGGCACGGGTCGCCAAGGACGCACTCGTCGATGCCGACGATCCAGAGCGTCGCGCCGTGAAACTGAATGGAATCTGCTTCGTTGCGCAGCACCCGAACGCCGTGCCGCCGCAACGCCGCGACCATCCGCCCGGCGCCGTTGGCGATGTCATGATTGCCGAGCACGGCGATGCCGCCAAGGGGCACGGTCGCGGCGAACCGGCCGAGGCGTTCGGCGGCGCGTTCGGCGTACCGCGGCGAGTCCGAGATGAAGTCGCCGCCGAAGAGCGCCAGATCGGGCTGCGCGGACGCGAGCAGGTCGAGCGCGCGGTCGAGATGTCTGGTCGAAATCAACGGACCGATATGGGTATCGGTCACGAACCCGATGCGAAGTCCGGCCAATCCCTCATGGCCGGCGGGCAGCGGCAGCGGAACGCGCTCCAGTACGGGCCGATAGGGCGCGATGAAGCGCGACGTGTAGGCGACCGCTGCTCCGGCGCCGACCGCCAGCAAGCCGGCGCCGGCGACCAGCATGTGGAGCCGGGACGGGCGAGAACGTCGGCGTGGCGGACGATCGCCGTGGCCGCCTGCGGCGTTCCGGGGCTCAGCGGCCAAGGGCTAGACGCTCGTCAACTTCAGGACCGGTTTGGCTGCCTGATACGCGCCGTCGTCTCGCTCGTCGAGCACGCCATTGCGGCGATCTTCGAGCACCTGTCGAATTTCGGCTTTCAGCGCGTCGAGCATCTCCGCTTCGGCGACGGTGCGCACGATCCGGCCCTTGCGGAAGATGACCCCTTTGCCGTTGCCGGCGGCGAGACCGACATCGGCGTCGCGCGATTCGCCGGGCCCATTGACGACGCAGCCCATCACCGCGACGCGAATCGGCTCTTCGATTTCGGTCAGGAAGGCATCGACCTGATTGGCCAGGCTGAACAGATCGACTTCGACCCGGCCGCAGGTCGGGCAGGCGATCATCGTCGCCCCTTTTTGCCGCAATTCGAGACTCTTGAGGATCTCGTAGGCGACGAAGACCTCTTCGACCGGGTCGGTCGTCAGCGACACCCGGATCGTGTCGCCGATGCCGAGCGCCAGCAATGTGCCGATGCCGGTCGCCGATCGGACGCTGCCGGCGCGCGGGGTGCCCGCTTCGGTCACGCCGAGGTGGAGCGGATAGTCGTTCGGAAGCGCGGCGAACCGCCGGTAGGCTTCGAACAAGACCGGCAACTCGAACGCCTTGAGGCTGACCTTCAATTCGCCGTAATCGAGGTCTTCCAGAATCTTCATGTGCCCCAGCGCCGAGCGCACGAGCCATTCTGCCCGGAGTTCGACCTGGGTCGCCGATCGTTGCGCCATCTCGTCCACGAATTCCGGCGGCATTGGCGCGACCGATCCGAAATTCACGCCGATTCGAATCGGGACGCGCCGCTCCTTGGCTTTCTTGACGACCTCGACGACGTCGTCGTGCTTGCGGATGTTGCCAGGGTTGAGGCGGAGGCCATGAATGCCGGCATCGAGCGCCTTCAACGCCAGCGTGTGCTCGAAATGGATGTCGGCGATCATGGGAACCGGCGAGTGGGAAACGATGTCGGGCAGCGCCGCCGCCGCCTTGCGATCCGGCACCGCCACCCGAACGACTTCGCAGCCGGCGTCGGCCAGTTGGCGAATCTGCGCCAGCGTGGCGACCGGGTCGCGGGTGTCGGCGGTGGTCATCGACTGGACGACGATCGGGTTGTCGCCGCCAATCTTGACGTCGCCGACATGCAAGACGCGGGTTGGCCGGCGGGGAGCGATCAAGGACATCAGCGGTCACCTCGGAGGGGCGCAATTCAGCGCCGGGCATGAGCGATCAGGCAGGCGGCGTCGCCTGTTCCAATCGTACACCGCCCAAGCGGTCGGCCAACCTTGCGATCCTTCGGTCAAGGGAGAAACGAGCGGCCGCCAAGCAGCCGTCCAACATCGAGGAAGGCGATGATGAACATCAAGCCGAGGAGGATCACCAGCCCGGCCAGATGGACGATGCCTTCCCGTTCCGGCGCGACGCGCTTGCCGCCCCGGAGCATTTCGATGATGACGAACAGCATTCGGCCGCCGTCCAGCGCCGGCAGCGGCAGGAGGTTGAGGATCGCGAGGTTGAGCGACAGCAGGGTCGCGATTTGGGACAGCGTCACCCATTTCGGCAGCGGACTCGATTGCAGGACTTCGCTCGTGATCTGCCCCATCCCAATCGGTCCGGCGATGCCGGCAAGCGGCGCGCGGCCGGTGACGAGATCGCGCAGGCCGGCCAGCATTTGCCCCGTCTGCGTCAATGCGTCCGACAAGCCGCGGGGAATCACGTCCATGGCGGGCACATGCGTGAAGATCGGATCGAGTTTCAGCGTCAGCCCGGTCGCCTGCTGGAAATCGGCGTTTGCATCGAGCGGCGGCAGCGCGAGCGTCAGCGTTCGTTCCGAACCGCCGCGCCGGACGACGACCGACGTCTTGCCGCCCGAGCCGGCTTCGATGCCCGACGCGAACGCGAATTGATCCGTCACATCGACGTCGCCGACCGACACTATCGCGTCGCCCGGAGCGATCCCGGCGGCGGCGCCAGGACTGCCCGGCGCGACGGCGGTCACCAGGACATTCGACACCAGCGCTTCGCTGACCCCGACGCCGGTCGGCCCCTCGCCTTGCGGCGGATTGACCCGCGGCGTCACGGTGGTGTCGACTTGCTTGCCATCACGCAGGATTACGACGCTCATCGGATTGCCGGCGAAATCACGCGCGCTGCGCCCGACATCGTCGGCCGAGCGGACCGGGACGCCGCCGACTTCGATAATGCGGTCGCCTTCTTTCCAGCCAGCGTTCGCCGCGGGCGATTTGGGCGCGACCGAGCCGATGTAGACGTTGCTGGTCGAAACGCCCTGAATGCCGACGACCACGACCGAGAGCGCCACCGCCAGCAGAAAATTCATCCCGGAGCCGGCCACGAGGAAAAACGCGCGTTGCAACGGCGCTTTCGCGTTCATCGATCGGGGGTCGGTGCTTTTGCCGTCTTCGCCCAGCACCTTGACGAAGCCACCGAACGGGATCCAGTTGATCGACCACAACACGCCGTCCCACATCCAGCCTTTGATGCGAGGCGGAATGCCGATGCCGAATTCTTCGACCTTGACGCCGACGGAGCGCGCGGCGAAGAAGTGACCGAACTCGTGCACGAGGATCAGCACCGCCAGGATTGGGATGATGTAGAGGCCGTTCAAGAACCCCTGAGACACGCTGTTCGCTCCCGTCCGACCGACTTCGACCGCGCCAGATGAACCGGACCGCTCTGCGCTTGCGTTCGTTGACCGAATGGTACACCGCCCGCGACGACCAGCGGCGCCACGCTATTATGTTAGAATCCGCGGCCGATGAACCGGAGTTGGGGCGGGGATGCCTCTGGGCGGGACGGCGGCGAGCGTCGCCAGCGTCGGCATGAGGTCGAACCGGAATCGCCAAGGGGGTTCCGCGCATGATCGTCGGCGTTCCGAAAGAGGTCAAGGATTCCGAGCGGCGAGTCTCGACGACGCCGGCCGGGGCGCATGAATATCACGCCCACGGGCACAGGGTGATCGTCGAACGGGCGGCGGGCGCGGGCAGCGGCTTCTCCGACGCCGACTATCGCGACGCTGGAGCCGAAATCGCCGAGGGTCCGGCCGAGGTCTTCGCCGCGGCCGACATGATCGTCAAGGTCAAGGAGCCCATTCCCGCGGAATTCGAACTGCTCCGCCCGCATCAACTCCTCTTCACCTACCTGCACCTGGCCGCGGACGAACCGTTGACGCGGGTTTTGATGGACAAGCGGATCGAAGCGGTCGCCTACGAAACGGTCCAGTTGGAAAATGGTTCGTTGCCGCTCCTGACGCCGATGAGCGAAGTCGCCGGCCGGATGTCGATCCAGGTTGGCGCGACCTACCTCGAATCGACGCACGGGGGACGCGGCGTGCTCCTCGGGGGCGTGCCGGGCGTGCCGGGCGCCAACGTCGCCATCATTGGCGGCGGGGTGGTTGGCACGAACGCGGCGCAAGTCGCCCTCGGCATGGGGGCCAACGTCACCGTCATCGATCGGGCGATCGATCGCCTGCGCTTCCTCGACCAAATCCTGCACGGGCGCATGCACACGCTGGCGTCCAACCGCCGCGACGTGGCCAACGCGGTGCGCGACGCGGACCTCGTCATCGGCGCGGTCCTGATCGCCGGCGCGAAAGCGCCGCGACTGGTGACCGAGGCGATGGTCCGCTCGATGCGGCCAGGCTCGGTCGTCGTCGATGTCGCGATCGACCAGGGCGGCTGCATCGAAACCTCACGGCCCACGTCGCACACGCATCCGACCTATCTGGTGGACGAGGTCGTTCATTACTGCGTCACGAACATGCCGGGCGCGGTGCCGCGAACCAGCACGATCGCCCTGTCGAACGCGACCTTGCCGTACGGTCTGGAATTGGCCGACTACGGCCTCGCTGCGGCCGCCCATCGCGACCCGGCGCTGGCGCGCGGGGTGAACGTGCTCGACGGCAAGATCACCCATCCCGCTGTGGCCGACGCGTTCGGCTTGCCCTACACCCCGCTTGCCGAGGTGCTGGACGTCGCGCCGGCGCCGGCGGCCGATTGAAACGGAGCGTCGTGGGAGTGCGGCCGTGACCATGCACGAAGACGTCGAGCGGTTTTTGCTGACGCTGGAGACCGAGCGCGGATTTTCCGTCAACACGATTTTCGCCTACCGGAACGACCTCGGCCAGTTCATCCAGTTCCTGCAAAGCGATGGCGACGGAGAAGGAGTCGGCGATCGCCTGGCGGACGACCCGCCGATCGCGCGGTGGGATGACCTGGGCGACAGCCATCTGACGTCGTACCTGCTGGCGCTCCGGCAGCGCGCCTATGCGTCATCGACCGTCGCGCGAAAAACGGCGGCGATCAAGTCGTTTTGCCATTTTCTGGCCGGCGAAGGCCGGATGCGGCACGATCCGACGCGTCGCGTCACGTCGCCGAAGGTCGACCGCTACGCGCCGCGCGCCATTACGCGGTCGGAAGTCGCCCGGCTGCTGGAGCAGCCGCATCCAGCGTCGGCGACGACCGCCCGACCGGAAGCGATCCGCGACCGGGCGATGCTGGAAACGCTTTATGCGACCGGGATGCGCGTCAGCGAGTTGGTCGCGCTCGATTGCGCCGATGTCGATCTGCCCGCGTCCAACGTCCAATGCGCCGGACGATCGGCCCGGCAACGTCGCATCCCGTTGCGCGAAAGCGCGGTGCGGGCGATCGACCGCTATTTGCAGCATGGCCGGCCGTCGCTCTCTCTGCGGGAGGAATCGGCCCTTTTCCTGAATCACCGCGGCAATCGACTGACGCGGCAGGGATTCTGGCTGATTCTCAAGTCGTACGCCCATCAGGCTGGCATCGCCGACATCACGCCGCACACGTTGCGCCACACCTTCGCGTTGCATGCGTTGGGCGACGGCGTCGAATTGCGGGATGTGCAGCAGATGCTCGGGCATGTCAGCATCTCGACAACGCAGATTTATCGGCGGCTGGCCGGGTTGCCGGCCGACGAAGAAACGGCGGTGGGCCGCGGCGCGTCGTGAGAAACCAGGGATGGATGGTCGCAACGACCGATCGCAGGGAGCGCCGGGGTCGATGACGGAACGAACGCGAACCGCGACGATGGACAAGATCGCGGCGCTGAGCAAACGCCGCGGGTTCGTCTTCCCCGGCTCGGAAATTTACGGCGGTCTTGCCAACACCTGGGACTACGGTCCGCTCGGCGTCGAGCTCAAACGCAACGTCAAGGACCTCTGGTGGCGGACGTTCGTCCACCGGCGGCGAGACATCGTCGGCATCGACGCCGGCATCCTGATGCACCCGCGCGTGTGGGAAGCCTCCGGGCACGTCGAAAGTTTCAACGACCCGCTCGTCGACTGCAAAACATGCAAGAGCCGTTTCCGCGCCGATCATCTGATCGAGGAAAGGCTTGGGTTGCACGTCGAGGGCAAAAGCCCGGCCGAGATGACCGAGATCATCCAGTCGGCGGGCTTGCGGTGTCCGGTCTGCGGCAACGCGACGCTGACCGAGGCGCGGCAATTCAACATGATGTTTCGGACGACCATCGGCCCAGTCGAAGAGACCGGCGTCAGCGTCTATCTGCGGCCGGAAACGGCGCAGGCGATGTTCGTCCAGTACAAGAACATCGTGGCGACCGGCCGGGTGAAAGTCCCGTTCGGCATCGCCCAGATCGGCAAGGCGTTTCGCAACGAGATCACGCCCGGCAATTTCATCTTTCGCCTCCTCGAATTCGAGCAGATGGAGATCGAATATTTCGTGCGACCCGAAGCAAGCGCCGACGCATTCGACGCCTGGCTGAGCGACATGCGCGGCTGGGTGCGCCTGATCGGCCTCGACGAAGCCCATGTTCGGGTGCGCGAGCATGAAGCGGACGAACTTTCGCACTATTCCAGCCGGACGGTCGATTTCGAGTATCTCTTTCCCGGACCGATGGGTTGGCGCGAACTGTATGGGCTGGCCAATCGCAGCGATTTCGATCTGCGCCAGCATCAGGAATACAGCGGCGACGACCTGACCTACTTCGACCAGGCGGAAAATCGTCGCTACCTGCCATATGTGATCGAGCCGACGTTCGGCGTCGATCGGACCTGCCTCGTCCTGATGCTCGACGCCTATGACGAAGAGGCGACCGTCGATATCAACGGCAAGCCCGAAACGCGGGTCGTGCTGCGGTTCGAGCCGCGGATCGCGCCATGCAAGGCGGCGGTGTTGCCATTGATGAAAAAGCCGGAATTGTCGGCTGTGGCGCGGGGGTTGTTCGAAGAACTCGATGCCTCGGTCGATGCGTACGTCGACTATGACGAAACCGGCAACATCGGCAAACGCTACCGGCGGCAAGATGAAATCGGCACGCCGTTTTGCTTCACGATCGACTACGACACCCTCGAAGACCGGACCGTGACGGTTCGGATGCGGGACGACATGAGCCAGGAGCGCCTGCCGCTTGCGGACGTTCCGGCTTGGCTCGCCGAACGGATCGTCTAGCGCCGCGCCGCAATCGCTAGCGCCCGGCCTCGGATCCCGGCGCCGCCGTCAGCGCGAACGTCGCCGCCGGATCGTCGGCCGATTCGGCGCCGGCGACGACGATGACGTAGCGGAGCGCGAACCCGCCGACCAACGTCAACAACGCGGCCATGACTTCGATCGCGCGCCGCGCCGACGCGGGCATATGCGGACCAATCGCCCGCAGCCCGAAGGGCGCCGCGATGCCGGCCCCGATGACCGCATGACGGAAGAGCGGCGCGAGCCGGCCTGCAGCGAGTGGCCGGCGGATCGAGCCGAGGCGGGCGAACCAGGCGGCGAGCACGGCGAGTTCCGTCGCGCTACATATCCCTTCGAGCAGGGCGATTCGGCGAGATTCGGTTGCGATGTCGATCGCAGCGGCCGCGGTCGACATCGCGGAGGCGACGAAGATCGGACCGAGCAAGCGGGAACGCTTCGCCCAGATCGGAACCGCCGTGGCGGCCAGCAGGACGCCGGTGTAGGCGCTGAGGAGCACGCCGAGCAAGGCGGCGACGACCGACGCCGGCCCCAGGAGGCGCCGCGCCAGCGACGCGATTCCATCGGGGAGAAGCGACGGCCGGTCGTCGAGCGCCTGGCCCGTCGCGACCGCCGTCGCCGCCGCGCCGAAGAGCGCGAGGGTCCAACTGCCGATCGACATCGGCGACCGGAACTTCAGGATCCGCAGCATGTGCAAAAAGCGCCCGGGCCGGCCAAGGTCGAGGATCAGCAGCGCCGGGCAGGGTAGAAACGCGGCCAGCGAGACGTAGCGTGCCGCGCGGATGACATCGCGGTTGCCTTCGCGGTCGCGCGCGGCGGCAACAGCGGCGATCGCCTGCGCGGCCCCCGCAATGCCGCCGAAGAAAAAGTAGAAAATGACCAGCCACTTCCAGTGTGAGCGGTGGATGACGGGCAGCCCGTAGTAGCCGGGCGGCGACGTGGCCGCGTTCACGATCGGCGCCTGCCGAACGCGAGGAACGCGGCGCCGAGCAAACCTGCGGCGGCGGCCAGCGCCGACGCATAGGCGGGAAGCGCCCGGTCGGCCGGCAGCGACGGCGCCGCCGGCAGGTTGAAGGTTTCCGGCGCGGCGTTGAGGACGAAGATGGCGTTCAGCCCGCCGATGCCGTTCGTGCCGCCGCTAGCGAGATCGCCATAAATTTGCGCATCCGCGACACCCCGCGCGCGCAGCGTCTCGACCCGGGCGGTCGCCTCGGCCATCAGATCGGCGACAGGCCCGAAGCGGATCGAATCGGTCGGACACGTCTTCGCGCAGGCCGGTTCGAGACCGTCGCGCAGGCGGTCGTAGCAAAGGGTGCATTTCCGCGCGATGTGCGCCTCGGCATCGAGTTGCGGCACGCCAAATGGGCAGGCGGGCACGCAGTAGCCGCAGCCGTTGCAAATGTCGGGCTGGATGTAGACCGATTCGAATTCAGTCCGGATGATCGCGCCGGTCGGACACGCTTCCATGCAGCCGGCGTGGACGCAGTGCTTGCAGACATCGCTCAGCATGAGCCAGGCTGTCGCTGGACCGGAGGCGCGCTCGACGAACGCGACGTGCCGCCAGGTGGTCGCGCCGAGATCGGTCGTGTTGTCGTAACTTTGGCCGGTCAGCCGGCCCGTAATGTCGTCGGCCGGCAAGCCGTTCCATTGCTTGCAGGCGACTTCGCACGCCTTGCAGCCGATGCAGAGGCTGGCGTCGGTGAGAAAGCCGACCGCATGGTCTGGAGCAAGGGTGACTCCCCGGCGGTTGTCAGTCATCCCGCGCATCCGCCCTCTGTCGGGCGAGACGGCCGGCGCGGATCGCGCAGACGCCGGTCTTGCCTTCGTGGATGAACGAATTCGGATCTTCGACCAACGCGGTCAAATCGTTGGCGATCGCGCCGGTGGCGATGCCGCCCCAGCCAAAATGCCATGGCAACCCGACCTGGTGCACGGTTCTTCCCTCGACGGTGAGCGGGGCGAGCCGCGTCGTCACCAGTGCGCGCGTCTCGATTTCGGCGCGTGGCGTCGCGATGACCACCCAGCCGCCGTTTGCGACGCCGATCGCGGCCGCCAGCCCGGGGTCGATTTCCGCGAACCCCTGCGGCTGCAATTCGGCCAGCCAGGGCACGAACCGGGTCATGCCGCCGGCCGTGTGGTGTTCGGTCAGCCGGTAGGTCGTCAGCACGTGCGGGTAGACGGGATCGGCCGGCCGGCTGTATCGGTTGCCCGCCTGCTCGATCGGGATCGCCGCCGGGTTGGCGCGCTGCTTCGGGTAGAGGCGATTCGGCACGGGGCTTTCCCACGCTTCGTAATGGGTCGGCAACGGGCCGTCGCGCAGCGCGTTCGGTGTGAATAGTTGGCCGCGACCATCGGTCAACATGATGAATGGGGCGTCGCCCGGATGGGCGTCGATGCCGAGCGCGCCTGGCGGCGGCACGTAGTCGGGCGGCTTGTCGAGCGGAAAATCAGGCACGTCGAAGCCGGTCCATCGCCGTTCGGCGTCGTCCCACCAGACCCACCGTTTCCGTTCGGACCACGGCCGCCCGTCGGGGCGCGCCGACGCGCGGTTATAGAGGGTGCGGCGGTTGGCGGGCCAACTCCATCCCCAGCCGAGCGCGGCCGGTCCGTCGGCGTCGCGATTGCGCGCCAGATTTCGCCCTGGCTCGGGCATGACGCCGGAATAGATCCAGCAACCGCAGGCGGTCGAGCCGTCGGACGCGAGTTCACCGTAGCCCCGCACCGGGTTCCGGTCGCCGACGCGATAGCCGTTGATTTCGAGCAACACTTCGTCCAGCCGGGGTTCGCCGCGCTCATCGGCGGCATATGGCCAGGCAAGGGCGGCGAATTGCTCGGCCGCGGGTCCGTTTTCGCCGTCATACAGTGCTCGGAGTCGAAGCGCCAGTTGATGAATGAACCACGCTTCGGAGCGGGCGTCGCCCGGCGGCG
>JAICJJ010000240.1 GCA_025928535.1 Thermomicrobiales bacterium | reverse complement strand
TGGCGGCATGGCGCCTGGCTCGTTTGCGGCCGACGCGACCGAGGTCTACCAGGAGGGGTTGCGGCTTCCGCCGCTGAAGATCATGGCTGGCGGCGAGTACGTCAAGGACATCTGGAGAGTCGTCCTCGCCAACCACCGAACGCCGAAGACGACCTGGGGCGACTATCACGCGATGATCGGCTCGCTCCACGTCGCCGAGGCGCGGGTGCAGGAACTGCTGGCAAAGTATGGGGCCGAGCGATTGAGCGCCGCGTCCGATCAGTTGCTCGACTACTCGGAGCGCTTCATGCGCGCCGAGATCGCCGACATGCCGGACGGCGTCTACTACGCGCAAGACTGCATGGAGGACGACGGCGTCACGCGCGATCCGTACTGGATGCGCCTCCGTCTCACCATCCACGGAGACGAGGTGATTTGCGACTGGACCGATTCGGACGAGCAGGCGCGGGGGCCGATCAACGCGACCTTCGTCGTCACCGCCGCGGCGTGCTACAGCGGATTCCTCCACGTCGTCTCGAACGACATCCCGATCAACGCCGGCTGCTACCGCCCGATCCACCTCGTGACCCGGCCGGGCACGGTCGTCAACGTCAAGCACCCGGGGCCATCGGTCGGCGGCAACACGGAAACGCACCCGCACCTGCAGAACATCGTGGTCCGCGCGCTGGCGGGGGCGGTTCCGGAGCGCGTCGCCGCCGCTGAAGGGGCCTCGGCGTGCAACTTCCTTTTCGGCGGCTTCCATCCGGAGTATGGCGACTACTACACCAATTACCACCTCGAGGGGAGCGGTTGGGGCGGCACGGTCGACCACGACGGGAACGACGTGCAGTGCGTCAACAACGGCAATTGCCGCAACACCCCGGTCGAAATCCTGGAGACGAAGTATCCCTTCATCGTCGAGGAGTACCGACTGCGTCCCGATTCCGGCGGCCCGGGCAAGTTCCGGGGCGGTCTGGCGACATCGCGGACCTTTCGCGTCAATGCGCCGGAAATCATCGTCAACGCCCTCTTTGACCGGACGCGCACCCAGGCGCCGGGCATCTTCGGCGGCGGAGAAGGCGCGAACAGCGGCATCTTCATTCAGCGGGTCGGCGACGATCGCTTTCGCACCTTTTCCGAGGCGTTCGGGACCACGTCCGATTCCAAATTCACCCGGGTCGCCGTCATGGACGGGGATCGCATTCGGCTCGATTCGGCCGGCGGCGGCGGCTACGGCGACCCCAGGGAGCGGCCGCGCGAGTTGTTGGAGGACGATCTCCGCCAAGGCTTCGTTTCGCCGGCGGCGGCTCGGGAGCACTACGGCAGCAGGGAGGAGTCGTGATGGCGGTCTGGCGCGAAAACGACGCGGCCTGGTTCGAGGAACGGATGCTCCATTGCGCGCTCTGCGGCCGGATGATCGCCAAGCGCTACCTCGCCGCCTCGTCCGACCACCACGATGCGATCTTCTGCAGCGAGGACTGCCTCAGCCTCTATGACGACTACTGGCTGGCGGAGCGGGGCGCCGACTACCGGCCGACGACCGATATCGGCGAACGCTATGCCGCCGAGATGGTCAAGTGATCGCGGGTGCGCCCAATAGGTGATCATCAACGGCGGCGGGGGGCCAAGCGTTTACTGACCGCCTGATCGCCATGAGCATTTCAGGGCCGTCGTGCGCCTCGCCGTCGATGAGGCCGCTACGAGTGCGACACAGGCGGCGCGTCGCATGCCCGCTTTCTAGCCTCCGGGTTGCCGCTCGCGAGCCGGGGCTCGGTCGGCGGCGCGTGCGCGCTACGCGACGGCGCGGAGCGGGACGATCTCCACCCCGGCATCCGCCAATCGTTGCCGAACCAAGGTTGCAACCTCGACCGCATTTGGCGCATCGCCGTGGATGCACATCGTCCGCATGTCGAGTTTCAGTTCGGAGCCGTCGACGGCGACGCCGCGTTGCTCCTGGACGATGCGCAGGGCACGACGGGCGACTTCTTCGGGATCCCAGGCGCGCTTGCGACGTTCGACGACCGGGTAGCCAGTCGGATCGTACTCGAGGTCGCAATAGGCTTCGGGTAGGACCCGAATGCCGAGTTCAGCCGCGATCGCCGGCGTCTCGTCGCCGGCAAGGATGACGATCAGGTTGGGGTCGTAATCGCGAGCTGCGGTCAGAACCGCGCGGCAGAGTGCGGCGTCCTTGCCGGCCATGCTGTAGAGAATCCCGTGCGGCTTGACGTGGACGAGCTCGGCGCCGGCTGCGCGGGCAAACGCGCCGAGCGCCCCGATCTGATAGGTGATGTAGTCCTGCAGTTCCTGGGGAGACACGTCGATTCGACGCCGGCCAAATCCGAGCAGATCGGGCAGTGCGACGTGGGCCCCGATATCGACGCCGAGGTCGCTCGCCATCTCGACGACGCGGCGCATGATGGACGGATCGCCGCCGTGGAAGCCGGTCGCGATGTTGGAGGTCGGAACGAGCGGCAGAATGCCGGCATCGTCCCCGAGCGTCCAACGGCCGAACCCCTCGCCCATGTCGCAGTTGATGTTGATGGCGGGCATTATCGGGCCTCCTTTTCGCTCGACGTCCGAATGGCCACGAGACGCGCCGCTACGCGGCCTACCGTCGCTCAGTGTTGAACAATCGTCTCCTCGCGCAACAACGCCTCTCGAGCCAGGGCGAGGTCCTCGGCTTTGACGACATCGATCGCGCGGAACCGCACGACATCGCCCGGCTTGCCCTGCCCAATGATCCCGATGTCATGGCTGATGACGGTCGCGATCTTGGCGTAGCCGCCAAAGCTCGGCACATCCGCCCCCATCACGATCAGTTCAAGGCCGCTCGGAACCTGGATGCCGCCGAGCGGCGTGCCGTCATCGACGATGTTCGACGGATCCGATCCGGCCTGCTCGACCAGATAGTCAGGACGGGGCAGAAACTCCAGCTTCGGGCCGATGTAGCGACATCCCATCCGGTCGGAGATTGGCGACAACCGCCAATCGACGGTGAGGAACGTTTCGATGCTCTCCGGAGCGAACAGGTGATCTTGCGGGCCGAGGACCACGCGGACGGTCCACGGCGCGACGTAGGCCGGCCGCGCCTCGTCCGGCCAGATGCGGCCTTCGAGCTCGGGGAGCGGCACGCGGGGAGCGCCGATCGGAATTCGGTCGCCCGCCCGCAGCGCGCGTCCCTCGATGCCCCCGACGCCGGCCCGGACATTGGTCGCCCGACTTCCCAGAAACGGCGGCGCATCGATGCCGCCTGTGATCGCGAGATAGGCGCGTACGCCGCGCCGCGGGGCACGAAACGCGATCTCATCGCCCGCGCAAATGCGGACCGCCCGCCACATCGGGAGGGGAGCGCCGTTTAGCGTGGGGGTCAGATCGGCCCCGGTCACTGCGATCACGTGGTCGGCGGTCGCGCGCAGGCGGCAGTTGAAGAGGAGAATTTCGAGCCCGGCGTCGCCGGGGTATCGACCGACCAGATAGCGGCCGCCGGGGTTGTTGCCAACCAGCAGGTTCGCGACGCGGAGCGCGAAACTGTCGAACGCCCCGGAGGGCGGCATGCCGGTGTTGAGGAAGCCGGGCCGGCCCAGATCCTGCACGGTCGTTTGCGGACCGCCATCGAGGACTTCCAGCATCACGTCGCTCCCGTCTGGGTCGCTCCCGCCTGGGCCGCATCCGACCGAGCCAGATAGTCATCGAGCGAGTATTCGCCCTCCTGAATGTCGTAGCGATACTCGCCCCGTTCGACTTGGCGTCGAATTTCGCGGTATTCGGATTCGTCGATTGGGACATAACGGTGGCGTTCTCCGGCGATTGGCAAAACCGGACCCGCGCGAAAGACCTCGTTGCGTTGGAGCGGATCGTAGAGATCGATCGGCGTCCGCCCGAGCAATTGGTACCCACCGGGGCTGCGCACAGGATAGAAGGAGGTGATTTTGCCGGCCTGGCAGAGAATGCGCTCCGGCGTCCATTGCCGCGGCCGCGGATATTTCGGCGCCGAAATCGCGAATGTAGGGTCGAGCGGGAGCGCCTGGAAGGTTCCCGGCTGGAAACCGACGGACGTCACCCACCACTCCGTTCCGGCATGTGCGGCGATCACGCCCGCGACGGTTGTCTGGTTGATTTCAGCCAGGTATGCCATGTTGTTGGGGCGGCCATGGGCGCGGGCGCACTCGTCCGACCATGGGTCGTCGTACCAAATCGGGATCGTGACCACACGCGAAGGGAGGCGGCGCAGATGGGTCGCGTCCTCCTCGCGCTCCTGCAACGCGTCAATTAACGCTGTCTGGCGGATCATGGACGCGTCGTAGGCGATCATCAAGGCGCGGTTCGAGACGACGGTCTCTGTCACCCCTGAGATTGGCCGCTCCGTCAACGAGCGGTCGAGACCGATCGCTTTGAAATTGAGCGCCAGGTGCAATTCGTCGCCAAATTCGACGCCGACGAACGTGTCGCCCAATGGCCGATAGATCGGACGATCGTAGAACATCGGCATCCTTCCCATGACAACCAGTCGTTGAGTCGGCCTCAGTCGGCTACGGTCGGAGCCAGCAAGCGGATGGATCGAGTTCAACGCCCTTTGACGTCGAGATCGAGCGCGCTGACGAACTGAGAGCCGATTCTGGCGAAGGCACTGAGCGCGTGGAACGTGGGCTTGAGTCGTGACGATGTTGATACAACGATCAGTAATTGACGTCAATTCCCAGGGACCACAAGGCGCGACCTGCTCTACGATCTCGCGTCGACCGCGGCCACTTTTGGCATGCCTCACGGCGTCCGATGCTGGCGTCCCCATGACGCCCGATCATCTCGGACTCCCATGTCAGTACGACAACGGCAGATGCGCGAAAGCCTGCGCAATCTTGAGAATCGAATCGAATCCTTTGCCAACGATTGCCAAGGATTCAGCGGCATTCCGAATCGCTCATCCCGGTCTCGAATCACAATTGCCGTTGTCGGAGTAGGGACAGAAACGCCTCGCGCTGTTCGCAATGCAAGTCGAGGCGACAGTCTGGGCCAAAAACCACGAGCCGCGCTTCATGGTGACAATGCGGGTCGACCTTGACGAAGCTCTCAGTGCTCTTCGCTCGGCAACCGATGCCGGCCCCGGCGCGGGGCGTGGGCGTGACTGTAGCCGTCGTGGTTGTGCCAGACGGGGCGGACGTCGCGTGGGTCGGCTTTGAAAAGGAGTTTCGGCATCGTCCAGACGCGGGTTCCGGCCGCGCCGCAAACCGGACAGGACGCGGGCGCCGCCGCTTCGTCCGCTCCGCGCGCCACTTCCCAGCGCGCTTCGCAATCGGGGCAGGCGAAGTCGTACATCGGCATCGAGGCATCGCTCACAATGATCGAACATGACGCGACGTCGC
>JAICJJ010000253.1 GCA_025928535.1 Thermomicrobiales bacterium | reverse complement strand
TGCGGCAAGGTCAACCCCCGCAGCAACGCTTCCCGCGCCGCCAGTTGCGTGTCGTAATCCTTGGTCGGCACGTTCTGGACGATCGCCAGCACCGATTGATTCGGCACGAGCGGAATGCAGCCGACGAAGAGGGTGTAGGGCTCGACCCGATCGGGGAAGGTGTATTCGTGATTGTAGATCGCGTAATTCCCGGTCGCGGCTGTCCCTCCTTGCAGCGGCTTCCCCTGATTGTCGGTCGCCAGCCGCAGGTTGCTCACGTTCGGATCGGACGTCAACTGCGCGACAAAGGCGTCGACGCAGGCTTTCGGATCGCCGCCGAAGCCCTGGACGCCGGTGAAGGTGATGTAACTCTCGCCGTTGTAGAGGACGAACCGGTCGCTGCCGTTGGTGGTGGAATTTTCGGTTTCGGTCCAGGTCGATCCGTAACTGATGGTGTAGTGGAAGGTCGGGCTGGTGTAGGTCGTCGAGGGCGGCGGCGTCGCGGACGGCGTCGCCGCGGCGGTCGCGCCCGGGGCGGCGAGGACGATCGTCACGTCGGTGCCGCCGTTGGCGTCAGGCCGCAATTGGGCGAACCCGGTGAAGCCGGAATGGTTTTGCTCGTTCATCTGGAGGACGACGCCGTCGGCTTCGGTCCAGGGCGGGGGCGGCTGGCTGCCGACTTCGGCGCAGGCGAGATAGTTCTGCTTGTTGCGGACGCTTTCGTGGACGTGGATCGAAAACGGCTCGGTGAAGAGGGTGGTCAGCGACGCCTTGGCCGTGCCGGTGATCAATTCGATGTCTTCGCCATTGGCCCCGGCGAGCCGGTAACTGCGCAGACCGGTGAGCGTATAGACGACGATGCCGAGTTCGGCGCAGGCGCCGGCGTGGATGTGCGCCAGCCGCGACTCCGCGACCGGCGTCAAATCGTTGACCGGCCCGCCCGCGCCGGCCGCGGCTGGGGTGGCTGCGCTGGCGTTCGCGGCGGTCGTGGTCGCGGCGGGGGGAGCCGTCGTCGGGGCCGCCGTCGTTGCTTCCGGCGGCGGGGTCGCGATGTCGATGCCGCTCGCAGCGGCCGGCGTGCCGGTCGTTTGCGCTCGCGGCGCGGCGAACCCGACCGCGGAAAGCGCGGGAGCCAAGCCGGCCGCGCCGGTCAAGACGAGGGACAACGCCAGGGTCAGGGCCGCGCCCTGCCAACGGGAAGATGCGCCGCTCATGGCCAATGCTCCTCTCGACGTCGGCGGCATTGTCGCATCTGGGACGTGGCGACGGCTGCACCGAGACATCGACTCGCCAGTCAGCCTCCGGATTCACCCAAGCGCGGCATCGCCCAGCGATCCGCTGCGCTCACCCCCGCCGCAATTCGACCCGCTTCTCCAGGCGCGGTCACGCGATTCGCGCGGCGCGCAGGTGGGGATTGAAGATCATGACGAGCAGCAGGCCGGTCAGACCCAGCGCGGCCATCGTGGCGATGGCGATCTGCGCGCCCGCCGCCGAACTCACCCCGCCGATGAGGAGCATCCCGATCGGCGTCAAGCCGATGGCCGTCGCGATCAGCCCCAGGGCGCGAGATCGGGATTCCATCGGCGTCGCGCTGAGGACCAACGCCGCCTGGTGGGCGCTGAAGAGGCCGGCGCAGATCCCGAGCGCCAGTTGGATGGCCAGCGACAGCGCGAAGATCGGCGAGAGCGCGAGGCCGATGAGGAGCGCCGCCGCGCCGGTCGAGCCGCCGATGAACAACGCGCCCTGGCGTTGCGTCCTGGCGCCGAAGGTGAGCCACGCGGCGATCAATGCGCCGCCAATGCCGTCGGCGCCGGCGAGCACGCCCATCCAGAACGGGCCGACCGACAGGATATCGCCGGCGACGAGCGCGATGAGTTGTTGATACGGGAAGATCAACACGTTGATGATGATCGTCACGATGAAGACGCCGCGCACGACCGGGATCCGCAAGGACGACGCCCAGCCGCTGTGGAGGGAAGCCATCACGCGCAACGAAGCCGTCTGGTCTCGCCGCCGCGTGGGCAGCCGGCGCTTGAGGGCGCCGATCCAGAGCAACCCGAATCCATACAGCGCCGCGAGGTAGCCGTACGCGAGCCCCGCGCCGCCGACGGACAAGAGAAACCCGGCGAACACCGTCGCCGTGATCTTCGCGCCGCTCATCGAGAGCGATTCGAGCGACATGGTGTTCGCGAGCAGGGACCGGTCCTGCACCTCGTCGATCAATGCGCTCCGGGTGGAGAAATCCGCCGCGGAGCCACATCCCAGGACGAAGATCATCGGATAGACGATCACCAGCGATGCATGCCCGAGGAGGAAGGTCAGCGCCAGGACCAGGGCGGCCAGCAGGCTCGCGACATGGATCCCGAGGAGGATGTTGACTCGCGTGAAACGGTCGGCCAGAACGCCGAAAAGCGAACCGAGGACGAGCATCGGCAGCACGCGGAAGAAGCCGGTGAGTCCCACGAGCAACGGCGAACCGGTGAGCGCGAGAACGATCCAGCCAGAGGTGATGATCTCCACCCACTTCGCACTGTAGTAGATGATGCCGGAAAGCCAGAGGCGTCGGTAGGCCGGGGACGCCAACACGTGCGGCGAAATCCTGAAGGGCCCGCGGCGCGCTGCACTTGCCGGAACGGAATCGGATCGTTCCGCCCCAACAATCTCGGCGCTCTCACGCATCATTCATGGCAAGACGGCATTCCATCTGCGACGAGCCGACGCACGGAGTCTCGGAGTCTGTTGCGAACGTGATGCCACAATGGTGACGAGACGATACCGTATCGGGGCGACGACGGCGAGACCGATCCACAACCGGGGCGCGCGTCAACGTCGTGCGGCGCGGCCGTGGCCGCCGCCCCCCGTCATGCTGAGCGCCCCCCGCGCCATCCGCGGCTTGACGGGGGTTCATCCGCTCCTTAAGATCGCGCGACGCGGAATTCCAGGAAGGTCATGCTCGTCGCTGGTTCAGCGGCCGTGGGCGCCCGAGGAGGGTCGACGATGAACCATTCCCAGCAATCCCGACAGGATCGATTCGTCGCGGAGGTCGCGAAGGGACGGATGTCCCGGCGGCAATTGATCGTCCGTGGGCTGGCGCTCGGCTTGAGCGTGCCGACGATGTCCGCGCTGCTGGCCGCGCGGCCGTATCAGGCGCTGGCGGTCGGCGGCGGCACGATGAAGATCGCCTACACGCTCGATCTGCAATTCCTCGATCCGCAACTGGTCCAGTCGGACCAGGACCTCTTGCCGTCGACGCTCATCTTCGGCCGGCTGGTCCAATGGGACGCGACGATGCTCGACCCGAAACCGGACGTCGCCGAGTCGTGGACCATTTCGCCCGACAATCTGACCTATGTCTTCAAACTCCGGCCGGGCGTGAAGTTCCACAGCGGCCGGGAGGTGACGGCCGACGACGTCGTCTTCAGTTTCCAGCGGGCGCTGGACACGGGCGATAAGGGCCGCGGCAAGGCGGAACTGCGCGATGTCGCGTCGTTCACCGCCACCGGGCCGCTCGAATTCACGGTCAAATTGACGCAGCCGAGCGCCGTGTTCATGACCAGTTGCGGCCATTGGGCGTTGCCGGTCCTGAACAAGGACACGGTGGCCGACATCGCGACGGCGCCGGATGGGACCGGGCCATTCAAGTTCGGCGAATGGGTTCCCGGCGATCACGCCAACTACAAGAAGAATCCGGACTACTGGAACACCGCCATCCTGGCGCAGTGGCCCGACGAGATCGTGAGCCAGCCGATCGCCGAAGCATTGACCCGGATCGCCAACCTGAAAGCCGGGCAGATCGATCTCGCCGAAAACGTCCCCAACCAGTTGATCAAGCAACTGGAGTCGGACAGCAGCGTGCAGTTGATCCGCCAACCCTTCACCGCCTCGTACTGGTGCGTCCAGTTCAATTTGCGGCAGCCGCCGTTCGACAATGTCAAGGTCCGCCAGGCGGTGGCGATGGCGATCGACAAGGAGGCGATTCACCAGAACGTCTTCTTCGGCACTGGCGAAGTCGGTTGCAGCCTCATCCCGTCGACCCACTGGGCCTACGACCCGAGCATCCCCTGCCCCGCGCACGACCCCGAAGCCGCCAAGGCCCTGATGGCTGAAGCCGGACACGCCGACGGGTTCAAGACGACGTTCAAGTTCGGGGGGAACGATCTCGGCATCGAAGCGCCGATGGGCGAAATCCTGAAGCAGAATCTCGCCGCGATCGGGATCGACCTCGAACTGCAGCAGATGGAATCGGGCGTCTGGCTGCAGGAAGTCTGGCTCGACAAGAAATTCGACCTGACCAACGCCCAGTACACCCGTGAGCCCGATCCCGACGGGCTGATGCAAAGCGTGCTGCGCAAGGACGGCGGCAACAACGTGATGGGCTACGACAATCCCAAGATCGAGCAGTTGTTCGACCAGGGGAAGGCGACGCTCGATCGCGACAAACGGAAACCGATCTACAGCGAAATCATCAAGATCATGCTCCAGGACATGCCGCTGGTCAAACTGCAAACGGTCGATGTGGTTTGGGCCGGCGACAAGAAGGTCTCGGGCATGCAGATCTGGCCGAAAGGACTGCCGAACTACCTCGACTACTCTTTCGATCCGAACGCGTAGGCGAGGGAACGATGCAGCGGTACATCCTTCGGCGACTGCTGCAGACGATTCCGGTGTTGCTGCTTTGCTCGGTCGTCGTCTTCGCCGTCCTGCGGATGGTGCCGGGCGATCCGGCCCTGGTGATGCTGGGCCTGGAAGCGACGCCGGAGGCGGTCGCCCAGATCCACAAGGAGATGGGGCTCGACAAGCCGATCGTCGTCCAGTACGGCATCTGGCTCGGCCACGTCGTCCGGGGCGATTTCGGCGTCTCGTGGAGTTCGAAGCAGCCGGTCGCGCAACTGATCAAACGGCGATTCGAAGCGACGCTGCTGCTGACGCTGGGGGCGACCGTGGTCGGCGTCGTGATCGCGTTGCCGCTCGGCATTCTCTCCGGCGTCCGGCCGCGTTCGCCCTTCGACGCGCTGGCGACCAGTTTTTCGCTTCTTGGCGTGGCGCTGCCCGGCTTCTGGCTCGGCTTGATGTTGATTCTCGGACTTTCCGTCCAGTTGGGCTGGTTGCCGCCGTCCGGCTACGTGCCGCTCGACGAGAGCCTCGGCGACGGCCTGAAACATCTCATTCTGCCGGCGCTCACGCTTGGCGTCGGCCTGGCGGCGCC
>JAICJJ010000426.1 GCA_025928535.1 Thermomicrobiales bacterium | reverse complement strand
AGGCGTTCGACAAGACGAGATAGTGATGCATGTTGACGGCGAGCGCCGTTGAAGCGCAATGCTTGGCCAGTTCCGCCTGGGCGTAGCAGACCTGGCGCATCGTCGCCCCCAGGCCGCCGAGTTCTGCCGGCACGGCCAGCCGCAGATAGCCGCGTTCGCGCATCCGATCGAAGTTTTCCGCGACGAAGGTGTTCGTCTGGTCGTGTTCGGCCGCTCGTTCGCCGAACTCGCTGCCGAGTTCGGCCGCCAGCGCGACGAATCGATCGTCGCCGGGTTCCAGCGGGGCGGGGCGAAAGCCTTGTTCGAGGACCGGAGTTTCGATCGCCATGAGCGTCTCCCTACGCTGTCTTGCTCGGGCCGGCCGGCGCGTGGCAGTTCCACCGATGGAGTCGGCGAGGCAGACACGCGGCGGGCGCCGACATCTCGATCGTAGAGGCTGGGTCCGCAAGGACAAGTACAATAAATGGACCTCCGGCCGGCCACCGGAATGTCCCGCATCGGGAGGCGCCGTGACGAAGTACGGTCAGTTTTGTCCTGTCGCGAAAGCGTCCGAAATTCTCGCCGAGCGGTGGACGCCGTTGATCCTGCGCGAACTCCTCTGCGGCAGTTGCCGCTTCAGCGAATTGGAGCGCGGGCTGCCCCGCATCTCCCGCTCGCTCCTGACCCAGCGGCTCCGTTTTCTGGAAGGAAACGGGCTGGTCGAGCGACGGGTGGTCGGGGCGTCCCGCGCGGTGGAATACCACCTGACGGACGCCGGGCGCGACCTGTTCGACGTCATCGTTCGGCTCGGGGAGTGGAGCCACCGCTGGTTCGATCCGCTGCTCGACGAAGACGCGCTCGACCCGCAACTGCTGGTCTGGGACATCCACCGGCGGCTGCGCGTCGAGCGGCTGCCCGAGCGGCGCGTCGTCGTCGAGTTCGAGTTCGTCGGGGCGCTCCCAGGCCGCTACTGGCTCATCCTGGAGCCGGGGGCGCCGTCGGTCTGCTGGGATCCGCCCGGGTTCGACGTCGATCTTATCGTCCGCGCCGACACGCTGACGCTGCATCGGGTCTGGCTCGGTCATCAGAGCCTGGCCGACGCCATGAAGCGCGGCTCGATCGAACTGGACGGAAGCCGCGACCTCGTCCGCGGCTTCCCCGGCTGGCTGGCATTGAGTCAGTTCGCGGGCACGGCGGGGGCGTACGCGACGCCCGCGGGGTGACGCGAGGCCAGGCGATTTCGTACTCCCCGCGACCGCCTGTCGCTTGCCTCAAATCTTGATGTTGCAGCCGAGAAAGCCGTCCTGATAGCCGTTCATGAAGGCATGGATGCGCTGGTCGGTGGTGCCGTGCGCTTCCGGGTCGCGTTCGCCGATCAAGGCGGGATCGCCCAGGACATCGGCGAAATTGACGACCTGCTGGACCGATCCCGGCGCCAGCATGCCGCGCGTTTGCAAATCCTGCGTCCAGGCCCCGGCCATGCAATCGGCCATCAATTCCAGTTCGATGCTGTAGACCTGATTCCACTGCGTCGGCCGCTGGAAGATGCCGACCCGTTCGATTCCGACCGTGTCCTGGACGTGGTGCGCCCATTCGTGGGCGATGACGAAGGCGGCGGCGAAATCCTGCCCTTCCTGCTGCAACTGGGTGAGCAACGTCTCGTCGAGGTAGAGTGTGGCGTCGCCCGGGCAATAGAACGCCCAGAAGCCGGTTTCAGCCGGGCCGCAGGCGGTTCGCACGCGGTCGCCTTGCTGGACGATGACGACGCCGGGCGAGGTGTACTTGTACGGGGTGTAACTCAGGACATCGCGGTAGTAGGCGTCGAGATCGTTGACGACGTTGGCGATCAGGTCGCCCTGGGTGATTGGCGTCTTGTCTTTCTGGCCGTATTTGGCGATCGTCTGATCGACGAATTGCTTGCTGCTGCCGAAAAACCAGCGCCAGTCGCCGTCGCTCGGAACGAGGAACATCGAATCGTGCAGCCATTGCTCCCCTTTCTGGGGATCGACGTAGGGCTGGACGAAATCGACTTTCGCGGCGACCGGATAGCTCTTGCCGGTGACCGGCCAGGTCCAGGAGACGAGTTGGACGCCGACGATCTGGGCCTGCCCGGCTTGGGCCTGCTGGTAGATGTCGGTGAAGGCGCCGACCGCCGCCGCCCGCGGCACGATCGCCATCGCATCCGGGTGCATCTTGTCGTACATCGCGTTGAAATTGCGGTCGGCCGCCATTTGCAGGATGTCGCGCGCGGCGGACGCCGCGGCGGCCAGTTGTTGGGTCGCGGCGGCGGTCGCGGCGGGGGGCGCCGTCTGGGTCGTCTGGGCCGTGGCGACCGTTGGAGTCAGCGCCGAGAGCAGGAAGAGCAGGGACAGCAGCAGGCGTCGCATCGCGCGCGATTCTCCTCACGAGGCGGCGAACGATTCTCGGCAGTGTAGGCGACCTTCGGTCACGATGCGCGCCGGTCGCTCGCGTTCGGCGATCAGCGGGAACGGCGCGGCCGTCCATCCATGTTTCGTCGATGTCGCTGGCACAAGATGTGCTGGCCTCCCCGCGCCCGCCGGGAGCGGGCGCGCCGGCCTGGACGCGCCAGCCGGCCAGTGCGAAATGGAGGCGCCGACCATGGTTGATTCATTGCAGGGGCTGTTCGGAGGCGGCGGTCAGGGCGGGGGCGGCGGCGACATGCGCGCCCAACGCCAGGCGGACCGTCAGGCGCGGCGCGAGGCGCGCCAGGAATGGCGCAGCATGAAAGACAATCCCGACGTCCAGCAGCGCATGCAGGATTTCTCCAATCGGTACACGACGGGCGACCCCTCGCAGGGCTACACGACGCATGAGGCCTATCAGGCGTACCAGCAGGCGGCGCATGACGCGACGCCGCAGCAGATGCAAACGGCGTTGCAGCAGACCGTGCAGAACATGTCGCCGGATCAGCGCGCCGAATTCAACCAGATGCTGCAACAGCGGCAGCGCGGCCAAGGCACGGTCAACATCCCGCGGGAAGACCCGGGCGCCGGCGGGTTGCTCGGCACGATCGGCTCCATGTTCAGCGGCGGCCAGGCGCCGACCGCCCAGACGCACGACGTCGGCGACGGTGGCTTCCTCGGCCATATTTTCGGCCATGGCTCCCAGGCCCAGGCCCAGCCGGCGCCGCAGCAGACGGCCCAGCAGAGCGACGACCAGGGGAGCGTCTTCCCCGGCTTCCTCGACAATCCGCTGGCCAAGGTGGTGATGGGCGGCGTCGCCGCCTACGCCGCCAAGCAGATCGCCGACCAGTACAACACCAAGCGCTGACCGGCGCTTCGGCGGGTATTCTTGACGTCGCGCGGGCTCAATTGCCCGCGTGACGTCGCGTCATGTTCGATCATTGTGAGCGATGCCT
>JAICJJ010000596.1 GCA_025928535.1 Thermomicrobiales bacterium | reverse complement strand
GGCTTCGACCCGGCGCCCGATCAAACGGTCCAAATTGCCGGCGACGCCGAGCAAGACGTGACGATGCAAAGCGCCGCGACCGCGCCGGAGACCGGCGCCGCGGAATTGCAGGCGTTCGACGAATTCGGCCAGCCAATCGCGGGCCAATGCTTCGTCCTGAACCACGCCGGACAGCAACAAGGCCCGTATTGCGCCAACGACCAGGGCGTCGTCACGGTCAACGACTTGCCGGTCGGCGTCTACGAAGCGGTGGCCCAAAACACCGTCGAAGCGGCGACCGGCACACCGGCCGCGACGACGGAAGCGACAGCGCAGGCGCAACCGGCCATCGCCGACCGCCGCTCGTTCACGGTCAGCAAGAGCCAGCAGCCGGTCAAGGTGCCGATCCGGATTCGCCGGCAGCGCTCCAACACCGGCACGCTTGTCGTCTCCGTCCGCGACCAACGCGACCGGCCGCTGGCGGATGCCTGCTTCACGTTGCGCGGCGGCGGCAACCGAACCGAGGTCTGCGACAACCAGCGGGGCGACGCGGACGCCACCGCTGGCCAAATCCGCTTCGAGGACGTCGACGCCGCCTCCTACACCTTGAGCCAGACGACCGCGCCCGCCGGCTTCCAGGCCGCGGCCGATCAAACGGTCCGCGTCGACGCCGGCCGCACCGAGCGGGTCACCGTCACCAACACCCCGGCGCCGCCGCAAGGAGGCGGCTTGACGGTGCAGACGGTCGATCCGGCCGGCAAGCCGGTTCCCGGCGCGTGCTTCTTGCTGCTGCAAGGGATCAACACGACCGGTCCCGTCTGCGACGACGCGGACGGCGGCAACGACGGCACGACCACATTCGCCAACGTCACGGACGGGGCCTACCTCGTCCGCATGTCGCGTCCGCCGGACGGTTACGCCGGCGCCGGCGACATTGCGGTCCGGGTGCGGCCGGGGCAAACGGCGCAAGTCAAGTTCACGGTCACGCCGCGGCCCGGCGCCGTCTTGATCACCAAGACGGACGCCAACGGCGCGGCGCTCGGCGGCGCCTGCTTCGCCTTGCTCCGCTCGGACGGCGGAACCGGCTACCAGTTGTGCGACAACGACGCCAACGACGCCAATCCCGCCGCCGGGCTGATCCTCCTCAACGGCGTCGCGCCGGGCGATTACGTCGTGCGCGAAACGCAGGCGCCGGACGGCTTCCAGCCGGCGGCCGACCAATCGATCACCGTCGCGCCGGGCCGGCAGGCCAGCGTCACGGTCAAGAACACGCCTGTGCCGCCGCCAGCGCAAACCGGCTCCCTCGTCATCACCAAAGTCGACGCCTCGAACGCCGCCTTGCCGGGCGCCTGCTTCGCCTTGCTGCAGGGCAACGCGACGGTCGCCAGCCGCTGCGACGCCGACGATGGTTCCGCCGACGGCGTCATCACCTTCACCCAGATCGGCGTCGGCACGTTCACCTTGCGCGAAACGCGCCGGCCCTCGGCCTCGTACCAGCCGATCGCCGACCAGCAGGTGACGATCTCCCAAAACCGCGCGACCCGGCTGACGGTCAAGAACGAATTGCGGCCGGGGCGGGTGCTCGTTCGCAAGACCAATCAAAACGGAAACGCGCTGGCGGACGCCTGCTTCGACTTGCAGACGGACGGACAGCAGCCGCTTTGCTCCGACGCCAACGGCCAGATCGTTTTCGACAATCTGGCGCCCGGCATCTACAAACTGGTCGAAACGCAAGCCCCCGCCGGCTACCTGCCGGCCGCGCCGGTGACGAACATCGTCGTCAATCCGGGCGCGACGACGACCGTCGACGTCGAAGACCAACTCGCGCCGCCGCCGCCGGACACCGGCTCGATCCGGGTCATCAAGTTCACCTGCCCGGCGGGCGACGCGGGCGAAGGGACGCGCTTCATCGATTCGTCGAATCCGGGCGGCAATCAATTGACGCAGACGTCCGGCTGCGCCGTTTCC
>JAICJJ010000623.1 GCA_025928535.1 Thermomicrobiales bacterium | reverse complement strand
GCGAACCAACCCGAACGTGCCGCCGGGCGGCATGTTCATCAACGTCAACACGATACAGGGCGGCACGTCGCTGTCGTCGATCCCCGATTCGTGCGAAATCACGGGATCGCTCCTCTTTTACCCCGACCTGACCGCCGAAGAGGTGATGAACGACATCCGGGCCACGATCGACCGGGTGACCGCGAGCGATCCCTGGCTGCGGGACCATCCGCCCGCGCTCGACCTGCCGCTCGACGCCGACTCGACCGCGCCATGGGTGAAAGAGCCAGTCAACATGCCGTTCGATCATCCGGCCGTCCTGACGATCGTGGACGCCATGGAACGCGTCACGGGACAAACGCCCAAGCGGGAAACCTCGCCGTTCGTCTGTGACGCGAACTTCTGGTATCCGCTCGGTCAGCCGAGTCTCGTCTTCGGCGTCGGCGACCCGACGTTCGGCATCCACGGCACGAATGAGTGTCTGCCCGTCGCCGATCTGATTCAGGCGACCAAGGCGTTCGCCGCCACGACGCTGCTTTGGTGCGGCGTCGCCGAGTGATCGACGCTCGTGCGATCGCGAACCCGGTCAGCCGGCAATCCTGGCGACGGAATGTCTATTCGTGCGTTCCCCGCGCCCATCCCGGAACGGCGCGGGCAGCCCATCTGCCGTCCGTCCGGGAAACGCGAACCGGCAAGCCGAAGCAGTCGGAGACGAACGCGTCCGTCAACGTCTGTTCCGGTTTGCCGGCGGCGATGACCTGGCCACGCGCCAACAGCATCGCGTCGCTAATCGTGTCGGGCAATTCTTCAAGGTGGTGAGTCACGAGAATCGTGGTCAACGACGGATCGTTCGCGGCAAGCGTTCGCAGCGCTTCGAGCATCGCTTCGCGCGCGGGGAGATCGAGCCCGACGCCCGGCTCGTCGAGGATCAGCAACTCGGGCCGGGTCATCATCGCCCGCGCGATGCGGATGCGCTGACGTTCTCCCTGCGAGCAATGCCGCAACTCGCGCTCCGCCAGATCGCCGCAGCCAACCGCGTCCAACAACGTCCGCGCCTGTTCCCGCTCGGCCGGTCCGTACTTGTTCCAGAGCGGGCGGATCGTGCCGGTCGCGCCGGTCAGCACGATTTCTTCGGCGGTCAACCAATCGAGCGTGCGCTGCGAGGGATCGACCAATCCAACCCGGGTTCGCAACGCCAGTAAATCGGCGCGGCCGAATTCCGCTCCCAGCACCCGAACGCTCCCGGCGCTCGGATGCCGCCAGGCGCTGATGATCGACAATAGCGTCGTCTTGCCGGAGCCGTTCGGCCCCAGCAGCGCCCATTGCTCGCCCCGATGGATCGTCCAGTCGATGTCGTCGAGGATGACGTGCCGCTCCGGCGTCCAGACCGAGACGCCTTTCAGATCGACGACGCGCTCGCGCCCGTTGTTCGTCATGTCCGAGCGTCAGAGCGCAAGGCGGACGACCGGATTCCGCAACGTGCCGATGCCAGCGATCGTGATGTCGACGACGTCGCCCGATTCGAGCGTGAACTCGCTCGGCGGAATGATGCCCGTGCCAGTCATCAACACGACGCCGTCCGGAAACTCGTTGCATGCCCGCAGGTAGGCGACCAGTTCGGCAAAAGGCCGGTTGATTTGCGCCGTCGATGTCTCGCCCTCGAAGTGGACGGCGCCGTTCCGAAATATCTTGAGAATGATCGGCAGCGCGTCG
>JAICJJ010000302.1 GCA_025928535.1 Thermomicrobiales bacterium | reverse complement strand
GATACGCTTCGTCGCGTTCGGCCGGCCCGCCGATCGGCACGTCGGCGATGATACGCCCCGGCCGCGCCTGCATCACGACTACGCGTCCCGACAGATACACCGCCTCGTAGACGCTGTGCGTGACGAACACCACGGTCATCCCGCGCTTCCTCCAGAGCGCGCGAAGATCGGCATCGAGCTTGTTGCGCGTGAATTCGTCGAGCGCGCCGAATGGCTCGTCGAGCAGCAGCAGCAGTCGGTCGGTCAGCACCGTGCGAAGAAAGGCGACCCGTTGCCGCATGCCGCCCGACAATTGACCCGGCCAGGCGCGTTCGAACCCGGCGAGCCCGAATTCGGGCAGACGGGCGCGCACCGCCGCCCGCGCCTGCGCTCGCGGCACGCCGGCGATTTCGAGGCCGAGCGCGGCGTTGTCGAGCGCCGTCCGCCACGGGAGCAAGAGGTCGCGCTGGCGCATATAGCCAGCGAGACCGAGCCGTTGCGCGGCGGTTGTGGTCCGGCCGTCGATGACGATCGACCCGTCGTCCGGCGTGAGGAGCCCGGCGATGATGTCGAGCAGCGTACTCTTGCCGCAGCCGGACGGTCCGATGAGGGCGACGAATTCGGCTCGGGCGACTGTGAACGAGCAATCGCGCAGCGCCGTCAGGCGATTGCCGCCTTCGACATAGGTGGCGGTAATGTCGCGCACGTCGAGAAAGGTTGGCGAGCCGAGCGTTCCGGCCGCATGTCGCAACTCGGCCGTTGCAGGAGGGGGCGGACTCGCCATCGCGCGACGATCAATCGGGCGCGAGCGCGAGCGGCCGGTCTGCGTCAATCGGCGCGCCGGTCGGCGCAGCCGCCTCAAGATCGGCGTTGACCATGGCGGCGAGCCGGTTGCCGAGGCGGACACTGTAATTCGTGCCGCGATCTTCCGGATAGATTTGCGAGGTATTGGCGAGATAGAGATTCGGCAGGCCGGTCCGGAAGTCGGGAATGCGCTCGCTGTAGTGGAGCGGCACGATCGGCTGGGCCGCCCGCTCGCGAAAAACCCAGGATCGCTCGATCCACTCCGGCCGGAACGCCGGGTTGACCCGTTGCAGGAAGGGAACGTTGGTCGCGATCAGTTCTTCGTCGCTCAGTGACCAGTAGGGGTGGTCCGTTTCGAGATATTTGCCGAGATAGACATAATGCTTGCCGTTGTAGTCGGACGGCGGCATGAAGTTGGTGTGCTCGATGATGCCGGTGAAGGGCAGATCGTCGTCGGCGATGTTGAGCCAGTAGATGTCCGAGAGGGGATGCGTCAGGCGGAGGATGGCGACGATCGCCGCTTCGTAACGCGATCCGGTCAATTTCGCGGCGTACGCCGGCGGCAGGCCAGGCGCCAGGCGCAGCAGGATCGGCGAGGGCACGGTCGCGACGACGGCGTCAACCTCGATCGGCGCGCCATCGACCATCGCTTCCCAGCGGCCGCCGTCGATCTCGCTCAGCCGTTCCGGGCCGGTTCCGGTCACGAGTTCGACGCCAGCCGCACGGCACGCGTTCGCCAGGGCGTCGATCAGGACGTTGAAACTGCCGCGGATGTAGCCGAGTTTTTCCTGATCGAGCGGCGAACGGCGGGAGGTGGTGCGCAACCAGATCTTGCCCCAGAACCAGACCATCGCCACGTCGCCGGCGGCCGCGCCGAATTTCGCGCGCAGTTGCGCCCCGAGCGTCCGATCGTACGCCCGTTGGCCGAGGGCGCGCCGCAGCCAGTTTTCGGCCGTGACCGCTTCGAAGCGCTTCCAGTTGCGGACGCGCTGGAGATAGGCGGTGACGAGGCCGATCCGCAGCCGGTCGTGGAATGGAATGAAGCCGAGCCGCAAGAGATCGAGCGCGCCGTTGAGCGGCCAGATGCGGCCATCCGCGAAGTAGCCGACGTTCGACGGCAGCCAGAGCAGGTGGTCGGCGATGCCGAGTTCGTCGATCAGGGCGACGATGTCGCGGTCGCTCTGGAACAGGTGATGGTAGAAGTGTTCGAGGTGGACGCCGTCGTCGACTTCGAATGCGACGGCTTGCCCGCCGAGGCGCTTGCCCCGTTCCCAGAGGACGACCTCATGTCCGGCTTGCGCCAGCCGCAGCGCGGCGGTGAGGCCGGCCATGCCGCCGCCGATGACGCCGATCCGTTGCTTCCCGTTCGCCATCCCGCCTCTCGTCGCGTCTGGCTCGATCTAGCGCACGAAGAGCGGCGCCAAAACCAGCGTGATCGTCGCCAGCAATTTGATCAGGACGTGGAGCGACGGGCCGGCGGTGTCTTTCCACGGGTCGCCGACGGTGTCGCCGACGACCGAGGCCGCATGCGGGGCGCTCCCCTTGCCGAGGACGTTGCCGGCGGCGTCTTTCAACGCGCCCGCTTCGATCATCTTCTTGGCGTTGTCCCAGGCGCCGCCGCCGTTGTTCAGCACGTTTGCCAGCAAGACCCCGGTGATGGTGCCGATCATCAGCATCCCGGCGGCGGCTTCCCAGCCGAGGATCAAGCCGACCAGGATCGGCACGGCGACCGCCAGCACGCCCGGCAGCACCATTTCCCGCAGCGAAGCCCGAACCGAAATGTCGACGCATTTTTCGTAGTTCGGGCGGGAACTGCCGGCCATGATGCCGGGATCGGCGCGGAATTGCCGCCGCACTTCTTCGATCATGTCGCCGGCCGCGCGGCTGACCGCGCGCATCGCGAGCGAAGCGAAGACGTAGACGAGCATCGCGCCGAGCAAGCCGCCGACGAAGACGATCGGATTGGCGAGGTTGACGACGTCGGCCTGGACTCGGCTGCCGCCGAAGCGGGCCACTTCCTGCAGGAAGGCGGAAAAGAGGAGGAACGCGGCCAGAGCGGCGGTGCCGACGGCGTAGCCCTTGGTCAAGGCCTTGGTCGTGTTGCCGGCCGAGTCGAGCGCGTCGGTCACGTCGCGGACGCTTTCCGGCTGGTTGCTCATCTCGACGACGCCGCCGGCGTTGTCGGTGATCGGACCGAAGGTGTCCATCGCCAGAATGTAGGCGGCGGACATCAGCATGCCCATCGTGGCGATCGCGGTGCCGAAGATGCCGGCCGAGCCGGCGAAGGGCGGGGCGGCGGGAAAGACGACGCTGTTGCCGATGAAGAAGGCGGCCAGGAGCGCCGCGCCGATCGTGATCGCCGGCATGCCGGTGGTCTCGAAACCGACCGAGATGCCGGTGATGATGTTCGTCGCCGGCCCCGTCTCGGAGGCGGTCATGATCGATTTGACCGGCCGGTATTTGCCGCTCGTGTAGTACTGGGTGATGTAGACGAAGACGAGCGACGTGACGATGCCGACGAGGCCGCAGATGGCGTATTGCAGTTTGCCATAGGGGAGGATGACGAACGAGGCGACCACGATCAGGATGGCGGAAAGCGTCGCGGTGACGTAGAACCCCTTGTTCAGTTCGTCCATCGGATCGCCGATGCGATCGGTCGGCCGCACCGTCAACATGCCGATGAGCGAGGCGACGAGGCCGAGGGCCGGCACGAGCAGGGGGAAGAAGAGAAAGCCGACTTCGCGCCCGTTCGGATTGCCGCCCGACGCATGGAAGAGGGCCGCGCCGAGGACCATCGCGCCGATCATTTCGGCGATCGACGATTCGAAGATGTCGGCGCCGCGGCCGGCGCAGTCGCCGACGTTGTCGCCGACGAGATCGGCGATCACCGCCGGGTTGCGCGGGTCATCTTCGGGAATGCCGGCTTCGACCTTGCCGACGAGATCGGCGCCGACGTCGGCCGCCTTGGTGTAGATGCCGCCGCCGAGTTGGGCGAAGAGCGCGACGAACGATGCGCCGAACGCCAGACCGACGATCCAGAACGCGGTTTCGGCCACGGCCGGAAATTCGGGCGTGTTCGGCACGAAGTTGGAGACGACCCAGAAGACGATCAGCACGCCGAGGAGGCCGAGCGAAACGACGAGGAAGCCGGAAACGGCGCCGCCGCGAAGGGCGACGGTCAACGCCTCGCCCAGACTGCGGCGCGCCGCCGACGCGGTGCGAACGTTCGAGCGCACCGCGACGTACATCCCGATCCAGCCCGCGAGCGCCGAAAGAAAGGCGCCGACGAGAAACGAAAGGGAGGTGATGACGCCGCGGGTGACGTTGCCTTCGAAAAAGCCGACCAGGAGGCCGATGATGACGGCGACCACGATCGCCAACCGGGCAATGGTGCCGTACTGGCGCCGGAGATAGGCGATCGCGCCTTCATAGATCCGGTCGCCGACGTCCTGCATCGCCGAAGTGCCGCGGTCGCGGGAAAAGACATTGCGGGCGAGCCAACCGGCGAAAAGGACGCCGATGATGCCGATGATCAGTACGGGCAGCGAGAGCGCGACTCGCTCGTCCAAGTTCGTTCCCTCCCAATCGATTCTGTCAATGACGGCCGCCGGTCCGCAGCCGCACGCATGTCGGTTGGACGCGGGCGACCCAACCCGAGCCTCGCGATCGGCGCGAGGCTGCGGTCAGGCCGGCCAGCCCACTCGATGCACGACCGGCGCCGCCTCGTTCTACCTCTGCACGGGCGCGAAGTTTACCACGCAGCGGCGGCCCTCACCCCCTACCCCCTCTCCCGCTGCGGCAGGCGAGGGGGAACGCATCGTC
>JAICJJ010000256.1 GCA_025928535.1 Thermomicrobiales bacterium | reverse complement strand
TCTCCCCGATTCTCGTCCTGGCGACGCTGGAGGTGGCCACCATGATCCTGACCGAAGCGTCGCTGAGCTTTCTCGGACTCGGCATCCAACCGCCCGAATCGTCCTGGGGGCTGATGCTGGGACAGGGCCGCGCCTACATTACGAGCGCCTGGTGGCTCGTCGCGTTTCCCGGCGTCGTCATTCTCCTGACGGCGCTCTCGATCAACCTGTTCGCCGGCTGGGTCCGCGTCGTGACCGATCCCGTGACGAGATGGCGTTACTTCTCGCCCCACTCGTGAGCCACCTCAGCCAATGCCGCCGGGATGTCGTTCGTGGCCGCGCGCGTTCAGTGGAGACGCTGCCGCGACGAGGAAATGCAATAGCATTTTTCGCCCGATCGATCGGACGCGTCGAACGACAAACATACAGCGACACTTCGCACACCGCAGCGCGCTTCGTACAATCCGCTCGTACGCCATCCGTCCCGTCGAGACGAGGAGCCGCCATGTCGCTGCCGGTCCACGATCCGATTCCCGCTCCCTACCGGGTTGCCGCGATCCAGTTCGAGCCAAAAATGTTCGCCAAGGAGGCGAACATCGAAACGTTGCTCGCGCTCTGCGACGAAGCGGCGGCGAACGGCGCGCGCCTGATCGTCACGCCCGAGATGGCGACGACCGGCTATTGCTGGGCCAGCCGGGCCGAGGTCGCGCCGGAAGTCGAGCCAATTCCCGGGCCGACGACCGACCGCTTCGCCGCCCTCGCCGCGCGGCGCGGGTGCTGGATCGTCGTCTCCCTGCCCGAGGTCGCGCCGGCCACGGGGGTCTATTACAACAGCGCCGTTCTGATCGGCCCGCATGGGATCGAAGGGCTGTACCGGAAAACCCATTCCTACATCTCCGAGCCGAAATGGGCCAAAGACGGCGATCTCGGCTTGCCCGTCTTCGACACGCCCCTCGGCCGGATCGCGATGACGATCTGCATGGACGCCTCGTTTCCCGAAACGACGCGCATCCCGGCGGTCAACGGCGCCGACGTCATCTGCTTCCCGACCAACTGGCTGTCGGAAAAGGCGCCGTCGCCGACCTGGATGGCGCGAGCGCTGGAAAGCGGCGTCTGGTTCATTTCCGCCAACCGCTGGGGTGCCGAACGGGGCGTGCAATTCGACGGCGGGTCGTGCGTGATCGCGCCGGACGGAACGGTGCAGTCCTCGCTCGACGTCGGCGATGGGATCGTCTACGGCGAGGTCGATATCGCCCGCGGTCGCGACAAGCGACCGCGGCCGGGCCGGAGCGACGATCTCCTCGCCGACCGCCGGCCGGAGTTGTACGGCAATCTGACGCTGAACGCCTATCTCTGGAACGCGCGCGAATTTCATGGGCTCGACGATCTGCGCCCATTGCCGGACGGACGGCGCAGCCGGGTCGCGGTCGCCCAATTCGCGCCGGCCGCCGGCGACATCGCGGCCAATCTCGCCCGGATCGACGCGGCCCTGGCGGAAAGCGGCGCCGAATTGCTGGTCGCGCCGGAACTCGCCATCTCCGGCCAGGTGCGTGATCGCGACGAGGCGGCGCGGCTGGCCGAGCCGATGGATGGGCCGATCGTCGCCCGGCTGCGGGAGATCGCGGCGCGGCGCGGCGCGTTCGTCGTCGCCGGCCTGGTCGAGCGGGACGGCGACCGGCTGTTCAACACGGCGGCGCTGGTCGGCCCCGACGGTCTGATCGGGCGCTACCGCAAGACGCATCTGGCGGACGAAGACCGCGCCTGGGCAACGCCGGGCGATGAAGGGTTGCTGACGTTCGACCTGCCGTTTGGCCGGATCGGCATCCTGATCGGCTACGACGCGCTCTTCCCGGAAGCGGCGCGCTCGCTGGCGCTCGACGGCGCCGATCTGATCGCCTGTCCGTCGCTCCTGAACTGGCCGCCCGTCCAGCCGTGGGACGCGACCGCGATTCCGCTGCCGTCCTACCTCGACGCCGGGCGGACCGACGACCATTTCCACCTCTGGCGGGAGCGGGGCCGGGAAAACAACACCTACATCGCCTTCGCCAACGGCGGCGCGCCCTGGATGGGCTGGAGCGGCGTCTTCGGCGCGACGCCGGAAGACGAGCCCCGGCAGGAAGCGGTCGTCCATGGCGCGGCGCCCGGCACGGCCACGCTGACGATCGATACGACCAATCTCGATGCGCGCGCCACGACGAACCCGGCGCGGGCGAAAGATCTGGTCCGGATGCGCATGCCGATCTGGTACGACCCCCTGCAGGCGCCAACCGACGAGCGAACGGCGTCGCTGTCCGGCGCGCGGGAGCCTGTTGCCAGCGGCGCGCGGCCGGTCGGCAATTGACGTGTCTGCCCGCGGGATTGCGCCCGCGGGTCGTCATTCGTCAGCAGGCGACGGCGCGGCGTCGGCCACCTGGGCGGTCTTGCGGTCGCGATAGCGCTGTGACGACCGCGCCCGGTTCATGCAGGCCGTGCTGCACCAGCGGCGGGTGGCGCTCTTGGTCGTGTCGTAGAAGAGCAGGACGCAGCGCCCGTTGGCGCAACGATGGAGCCGCGACCGATCGGCCTGGGTCAGCAGCGTGAACGCCGATCGGGCGACGGCGGTGAGCGGCCCGTCGCCATCCACCGGCGACGCCATCCAGCGCGGCCGCAGATCGCCGCCCGGCTCGATCGCGACCGCGCCGTGGACCGCCGCAAGCGCGTCGTTGAGGACCCCGAGATCGTCGACTGGAGCCGGCCGACCGTCGGCGACCGTTTCGAACAGCCGCCGCAACGCGGCGCGCAGGCGCTTGACCCTCGGCAACAAATCCGGATTCGCCTCGCCGTCGGCCAGATCATCGGTCAGTCGCGGGTCGTGCTGCCGAGCCGCCCGCCACCAGGCGCGATAGGCGTCCGGGGTCGCCAGCAGATCGATCGGCTTCCCCCGGACGACGACCTCGGTGTTGACGAGGTCGATCGCGATCGTCTCGCCGCGAAACACGAATCCATCGTCCGCTCCATCGTGCGGCCGGGGCGTGATCTGAGCCTGGTTCATCGGCCTGCGTCTCCCCGGCGGCGGTCTGGCCACCGTCTGACCCAAATATACACCTCGTTTAAATGATTGACATGGATAGCCGCGTCGGCTAGAGTGCGAAAAGTGCACCTCTATGTCTTGTTAGAGGTGGATATATCGCAGGCCGCGGAGGCAGTGTCGTGACCGCTGATACGCTCGTCCTGTCGCGCGTCGCCCTGATTTCGGTCAACGTGGCCGAGCCGAGCGTGATCGGCTTCATCCATGGCCACCCCATTCTCAGCGGGATCGGGAAACGGCCGGTCGCCGCGGCGACGCTGCGGGTCGACCGCCTGAATCTGGAAGGCGACCGGCAAGCCGATCTTCGGGTCCATGGCGGCGAGGACAAGGCGGTCTACGCCTATCCGTCCGAACACCTTGCGGCCTGGAGTGAAGAACTCGGGCCGGAGCCGCCGTTCGGACCCGGCGCGTTCGGCGAGAATCTGACGACGGCCGGCTGGCTGGAAGGCGATGTCCGCATCGGCGATGTCTGGGCTTGGGGCGACGCCCTGCTGCAGGTGACGCAGCCCCGCTCGCCTTGTTTCAAGTTGGCGATGACCACCGGCTTCCCGAGCATTGTCAAGCGTCTCACCCAAAACGGCCGCACCGGCTGGTACCTGCGAGTTCTCCGGCCGGGGGTCGCGCCGGTCGCCGGCCCGATCGATGTCGTCGCTCGCCTTTCCGAGGCGCCGACGGTCCTCGAGGCGCATCGCGGCTGGTCGTAAGCGGACTGCCCCGCCAGCGGGAAGGAATCTCCGCGGCGTGGTCATGGCCGGGCGAGCGATTTCAATCCCGCGCCGAGGCTCGGCGTCCCGACCAGTTCCGGCTCCATGGCGGCAATGAGATGATGTGAGCGGCGGTCAGGGCAACGGAACGTACGGCGACTGAGCCGTCGCGCGCTGACGCCGTCAATTGCGGCTCGTCCGAGGTGAGCGATGCCCGCGCCGTACGCCATCGCGCGGTTCGCGCGCGACTCTGTCAACCATCTGACCCGGCCGCTTGCCGGCCGCCTGCCGCCGTTCATCCTCGTCGATCATCAGGGGCGGACGACCGGCCGGACCTATCAATCGCCGATGTTCGGTTTTTTCGACGACGGCCGCGCGATCGTCGTCGTGCTCACGTACGGCCCGAACGTCGATTGGCTCAGGAATCTGCGGGCGGCCGGCGGCGGAACCGTCGTTGCCCGCGGCCGCCGCCACCGAGTCGGGCCGCCGGAGGTCGAAACCGGCCTCGATCGCGCCCGCGTCATTCCCGCGATCTTGCGGCCGTTTCTGCGGCTGATGCGCGTCAACGATTTCGCCCGCCTGCCGTTGCAAGCGCCAACCCGATCCGCCGCCTGACGCGGCGCTTGTCGCCGCCATGGCGGCGCGGCGCAGACAACCCGCCGGGCCGGCTCCATGCTACCGTTCGTGACGCGAAGGACGATCGCAGCGCACGGAGAGGATGGGGCGCGTGACGCAGGTTTCGCTGGTGCAGGTCGGGATCGGGACGGTCGGCGGCGAGGTGATCGCCCAGGTGTTGGCCCAGCGCGAACGCTGGCGGCGGACGCTCGGCCTCGATGTCCGAATCGGCGCGCTCGTGACACGCAACGGCGCGCTCGCCGCCGAAACGGCCGCCGGCTTGCCGGACGATCTGCTCCGCTCGGCCGTGACCGGGCGCCGCGCCGGAACGAGCCTCGACGAATTGACCGGGGCCGATCTGATCCCGGCGCCGGAAGCGGTGCTGCGGCTGGCGACGGAACACCCGACGATCGTGATCGACGCCGGGGCGGGCGACGAGACGGCGGTGCTCGACGCGCGGGCGCTGGCGGCGCGGGCGGAGGTCGTGCTGTCGAACAAGGCCCCGCTGGCGCTGCCGCTCTCGAATCCGCTCGCCGCCGCGCTCTGGGACAACGCCGGACCGCGCGGCCACCTCCGCTACGAAGCGACCTGCGGGGCGGGCTTGCCGGTCATCTCGACGTTGCGGACGCTCCTCGAAACGGGCGACGAGGTCATCGAGATCGTCGGCGCGCTTTCCGGCACCCTGGGCGCGATCTTTTCCGATGTCGCCGCCGGCCAGCCCTTTTCGGCGGCGGTCCGGTCGGCGAAAGCACGGGGCTACACCGAGCCGGACCCGCGCGACGACCTGAG
>JAICJJ010000057.1 GCA_025928535.1 Thermomicrobiales bacterium | reverse complement strand
GCCACCGGGCACGGCATGCCGTGCCCCTACCCGAGCGGGCGTCGCTCGTCCCGCGCTTGACATCACGCCTCCGCCGGACCATAGTCCAGTTGTTGACGCAGAACTCGGGAATGTCGGTTCGGCGCCCGTGTCCCGCGCAACGCGACTGGTCGACGCCGGAACGGATGTCATCATGCCCGCGAGCAGAACCGCGACCGTGGCCAATCTGCAAACGATCGAATCCCCACGGGAAGTGCGCGCCGAGCCGGCGGTCGTCGCCGCCATCGGCGACACGCCGCTCGTGCCGTTGCGGCGCATCGCGGCCGATGCGGCATTGCCGACCGACGTCGAACTCTGGCTCAAAGCCGAATGGACCAATCCCGGCGGGTCGATCAAGGACCGGCCGGCGCTCTGGATCGTGCGCGCGGCGCTCGCCGCCGGCCGCCTCGGTCCCGGCCGCGTCTTGCTCGACGCCACCTCGGGCAACACCGGCATCGCCTACGCCATGCTTGGCGCGGCGTTCGGCTTTCCGGTCGAACTGGTCATGCCGGCCAACGCCTCGGCCGAGCGGCAGCGCATCCTCGCCGCCTACGGCGCGACGGTGATCGCCAGCGATCCCTACGACGGCTCGAACGGCGCGATCCGGCTGGCGCGGGAACGCGCGGCGACCGATCCCGACCGCTATTGCTACGTCGATCAATACGACAACCCGGCCAACCCCGCCGCCCACGTCGCGACGACCGGCCCCGAAATCTGGCGGCAAACCGATGGCCGCATCACCCATTTCGTCGCCGGACTCGGCACCACCGGCACGCTGACCGGCGTCGGTCGCGCCCTGAAAGCGCGCAACCCGGCGGTTTCGCTCGTCGCCGTCCAGCCGTCGGAGCCGTTTCATGGCATCGAAGGTCTCAAGCATTTGCCGACCTCGATCGTGCCCGGCATTTACGATCCCCTCCTGCCCGATCGCCACCTCGGCGTCTCGACCGAAGACGCCTTCGACACGGCCCGCGCGATCGCCCGCCGCGAAGGCTTTTTCGTCGGGGCGTCGACCGGCGCGTCGGTGGCGGCGGCGCTGCGGATCGGGCGAGAATTGGCGGGCGATGGGCGGCCCGGCGTCATCGTGGCGATCGCGCCGGATGGCGGCGCCCGCTATCTTTCGACCGGTCTCTGGGCCGACTGAACGACCGTGGCGTCGGACCCGCCGGCGCCATCCGAGGAGGACCGCAGCGCATGTCCGAACAGGAATCGATCCGCGTGCTGATCCCGACGCCGCTGCGTCGCTTCACGGGCGGCGAAGGGCGAGTGACGGCGAACGGGGCGACGGTGGGCGAGTTGCTCGCCGCGCTCGATCAGCGCTATCCCGGCTTGCAGGCGCAAATCTGCGATGAAGACGGCCGGATTCGCCGATTCGTCAACGTTTTCGTCAACGGCCGCAACGTGCGTGACGAAGAGGGCGAAGAAACTCCGCTTCACGCGGGCGACGAAGTCGGGGTCATGCCGGCGATGGCCGGCGGCCGGAGCGCGGTTCGCCGATGACGGGCGCCGATCCACGCGATCGATCCATTGGCGGCGATCCGCCGTTCGTCTTGCCGCAAGGGATGCGCGAGGAAATCGTCGCCCACGCCCGCCGCGACGCCCCCCGGGAATGCTGCGGCGTCATCGGCGGGCGGGGTGGCCGCGTTGGCACGCTCTATCCGCTGACCAATCTCGATCAGGGAACCGATTTCTATCGTATCGACGACGCCGAATTGTTTGCGGTCTACCGGGAAATCGACGAAGGCGGGGGAGAGATCGTCGCCATCTACCATTCCCACCCGGTCAGCCCGGCCTGGCCGTCGCCGACCGATGTCCGCCTCGCCGCCTGGCCCGACGCGCATTACCTCATCTGTTCGCTCGCCGGCCCGGACCGGCCTGACCTGCGGGCGTTTCGGATCGTCGATGATCAGATTCGTGAGGTCGCGCTCGCCGATTGACGGGAGTTCCCTCACCCCCCGCCCCTCTCCCGCTGCGGCAGGAGAGGGGAGCACGGCTGCGGCGGCGACAACACTTCGTCTTCCCTCGCCCATCGCATTGGGCGAGGGGCCGGGGGTGAGGGAACGCCGCCCGGCACGTTTGGCGCATCGGGGCGACAATTCGGCGCGGACACATGACGACGCCCACGAGAGGACGTCCAATGACCGTCTCCGATGTTGACGCTCAGGCGCCCGCGGCGCGGGGGTTCGCCAGCCGCGCCGTTCATGCCGGCGAGCGCCCGCCGCATCCCGATTTCACGCCGACGGTGACGCCGATCTACCCCGCCGCCTCGTTTTCCTCTGACGAAGCGGCGACGGTCGACGCCGTCTTCGGCAACGAACGCGAAGGCTACGTCTACACCCGCTACGGCAATCCGACGACCCACGCCCTCGAAGAAGCGGTCGCCGCGCTCGAAGGGACCGAAGCCGCCATCGCCTTCGCCTCCGGCATGGCGGCGGTCCATGCCGCGATTCTGAACGAGGTGCAAGCCGGCTCGCGCATCGTCGCGTCGCAAGACCTCTATGGCGCGACGACGGCGCTGCTGCGCAACATCTTCGCCACCCTCGGCGTCAAGACGACGTTCGTCGACATCCTCGATCTCGATCAGGTCCGGGCCGCGATCGACGAGACGAAGCCGCGCCTCGTCGTGCTGGAGACGATTTCCAATCCGCTGCTGCGGGTGGCCGATCTGCCGGCGATCGTCGCCCTCGCCCACGAACGGCGGGCGCGGGTGCTGGTCGACAACACCTTCGCCTCACCGTTGCTCGTCAACCCGAGCCGTTTCGGCGCCGACATCGTGCTTCATTCTTCGACCAAGTATCTCGGCGGCCATGGCGACGCGACCGGCGGGGTGGTCGCGACCAGCCGCAGCCGCGTCGCCGATCTGTCCGAATTGAACAAGTTGACCGGTGGCATCCTCGGCCCGTTCGAAAGCTGGCTGACCCTCCGCGGCATCAAGACGCTGCCGCTCCGGGTGCGCCGGCAAAGCGAAAACGCGGCGGCGGTCGCGCGCTGGCTGGCGGCGCAACCGGGTGTTGCGAAGGTCAATTACCCCGGGCTGGCCGATCTTGGCCCGGCCGCGGCGATCTTCAACGACGAGTTGCGGGGCGGCATGCTGTCGTTCGAGATCGGCGGGGCGGAACGGGAAGACGCATTCCGCTTCATGCAGGCGCTGCGCCTTTGCGTGCCGGCGACGACCCTCGGCGACGTCTACAGCCTGGTGCTGCAGCCGGCGATGTCGTCCCACCGGGCATTGACGCCGGAGCAGCGGGCCGAGCTCGGCATCAGCGAAGGACTGATCCGGCTATCGGTTGGCATCGAAGACGTCGAAGACATCATCGCCGACCTGGCGCGGGCGCTGGCGGTCTCCGCCCCGGTTGGGGCGGCGGGGCGGTAAGGGGATTGTTCGTATAATCGTTGCGCAGTCGCGACGCGCGGGGCTAAAGACCCCGCGCTAACGCCGATAACCCGGCTGAAGCCGGCTCGATGATTTGGCCGAGAACGCAGTGAAGAGGCGCGCGAGAGCAGCGTTCATATCTCGCAAAGAGCCGCCAATTGTCATGCGCTAATTCTAGCCGACTTCAGCCGGGTTATTGGCTCAGCGCGGGGTCTTTAGCCCCGGCGCCTGCGTCATGCCTCCAAAAGTCGTGACGTACGCCCTATACCCCCGCCAGCATTCCCGCTGGGATGGCGCAGCCGACGTCGGTGTACTCGATGTCGTCGAGTGAGGTTGGCGCGTGCGAGCCGCACATCGGGCATTCCGAGTCTTTCTGAATCCGCAACTCCCGGAATTCCGCCCCCAGCGCGTCGTACATCAGCAGGCGGCCGATCAACGGATCGCCGACGCCAAGGATCAATTTGACGACTTCGGTTGCCTGCAGCAAGCCGACTGTGCCGGGCAGCAGCCCGAGCACGCCCGCTTCGGCGCAACTCGGCGCCAGTTCCGGCGGCGGCGGCGAGGGGAAGAGGCAGCGATAGCAGGGGCCGCGTTCGGCGTCGAAGACCGTCACCTGGCCTTCGAAGCGGAAGATGCTGCCGTGGATGTTCGGCTTGCCGAGCAGGACGCAGGCGTCGTTGATCAGATAGCGGGTGGCGAAATTGTCGGTTCCGTCGAAGATGATGTCGTAGCCGGCGAAGATGTCGAGCGCGTTGTCTTTCGACAGCCGCACCTCGTGGCCGATCACCCGCACGTCGGGGTTGAGCGATTCGATCGTCTGCCGGGCCGATTCGACCTTCGACATCCCGACCCGGTCGGTCGTGTGAATCACCTGCCGCTGCAAATTGCTGTCGTCGACGGTGTCGGCGTCGACCACGCCGAGCGTGCCGACGCCCGCCGCCGCCAGATAGAGCGCCGCTGGCGAGCCGAGCCCCCCGGCGCCGATGAGCAGCACTTTGGCGTCGAGCAACTTGTGCTGGCCCGCTTCGCCGACTTCGGGAATCAGCAGGTGGCGGCTGTAGCGCCGGCGCTGATCGGGCGTCAGCCGCTTCGGCAATTCCCAGCGCTCTCCGCCGCCTTTCCAGGCGTTGAATCCGCCGGCCAGCGACACGACGTCGGCGTAGCCGAGATCGGTCAGCGCCTTCGCGGCGAAGGCCGAGCGCGTGCCGCCGGCGCAATAGACGACAAGCGGCCGCGAGCGGTCGGGCACGACGTCTTCGATCCGCATCTCGAGAAAGCCGCGCGGAATGTGAACGGCGTTCGGCACGACGCCCTGGTCGACTTCGTCTTGCTCCCGCACGTCGAGGGCGACGGCGCCGTGGGCGAGCGCGTCGCGCGCCCCAGCGACATCGATTTCGCGGATGGCGGCTCTGGTTCGTTCGAAGAGGTCGCGATAGGTGGCGGACACAGGTCATGCTCCGGGGCTGGCCGCGCGCTCGGGCGGCGGCGAGAAAGTCGAGTTCTTGGTCGAGAATAGGCGCAACCTCGCGCGATGACAAGAGCCGCCCGATCCCGGCGGCTATCGTGACGGTGCGCCGTGTCATGCGCCCGCCGAATCATGCCATGCCAGCGACCACGCCGCGCAACCTTCCGGCATCCGCGGCACTCAACCTCGGTGTTTCTTCGGCGCGTGGTTGGCCGTCACCTGATGAATCCACGAAGCGATGTCGGGATCGCTCAAGCGCGTATAGACGCCGGGGAACTCTGCCTGGGCGCAGCCGTTTCCCCAACTGACGATACCGATTTGCACCGGATGTGCCGAGTTCGCGTCGGCGAAGAGCGGACCTCCACTGTCGCCCTGACAGGAGTCGCGGCTGGGCGAATTGCCGGCGGCGCAGACCATGCTGACCTGATGGAAGTTGCCGTGGTAGGCGGTGGCGCAATCGGTGTCCGCGACCATCTGGACGTCGGCTTGCATCAAGTGGGTCGGATAGTCGGGCGGACCCTGATCGGGATTGGTGTTGCCCCAGCCGGCGACGGTGGCCGAATCGCCGGCTTGCGTCAAGGCGCCGTCGCCCGCTCCGTCCACGGCGATCCGCTGACTCCGCTGCCGGGGGATTTTCTGCGCCAACGTGAGCACGGCCGCGTCATTCTGGATCGAGGACGCATCGAAGTTCGGATCGATCTGCGCGCTTTTGACGTCGATCACCACGCCTGCGCCGCTGTCGAGTTCGACCTGATCGACCAGCACCGAGAGATGGCCCAACAGATTCGGATCCTCCATGCAATGCGCGGCGGTGAGGATGTATTGCCGCCCGATGACGGAACCGCCGCAAAATTGCTGATCGAATTGCGTCGGCCCGCGCGACATATCGAGCAGCGCGACCACGAAGCGGTCTTGTCCCGGCGGAACGGGCGTGCCGTTGATGATTTGGGGCGTGACGCCATGGCGATGCCGCGTCTTGGCGATCGCCATCTCGGTCGGCGCCAGCGACGTCACGACGCCCGCAAGCACGATGGCCAGGAAAACGACCCAGCGGCTCCAGACAATTCGGCGACCGGCGATGTGATTGCGATCGACGATTCGATGCATCGCCTACCTCCATCACGTCGTCATGTCCGTAGCGCAGTGTCGCGGCGAGACGAATGCATCGCGCATTATTCTATTGTCACGCGGCGCAGTTGTCCGACCAACATCAATGGACATCCTGACGAAGGAAGGATCCCGGCGCGCCTTCCGAGCGCGACCCGGAACGCCGAGATCCTTCGCCTGCGGGATCAGGATAACGATGGACGCTGGTCGGACCATTCAGGACGACGAGCGTGTGGTCAGGATGACGAGTGTTTGCCGGCGCCCACCTTTCCCTTGCCCGACTTCCCACCGGCGTGATGTGCCACCTTCGCCGTTTGTTGGCTGCCCGCCGACGGCGGGTTCGCCATCGTGCTCTGAATCCAGTTGGCAATGCTTGGGTCGCTCAGGCGCGTGTAGATGCCGGGGTAGCCGAGTTGGGCGCAGCCGCGGCCCCAACTGACGACGCCGATCTCGATCGGATCGTTCGCCGGGCCCGCGAAAAGCGGACCGCCGCTGTCGCCGTAGCAGGAATCGACCATCGTCTTGGGCGTCGTGCCGGCTCCAGCGCAGAGCATCGATTCCGCCTTGAACGTTTTGCCATACGAACGGCGGCTGCCGCAGACCGAATCGGCCTGAATCGTGATGTTCGCTTGCTTCAGCATGTTTGGATAGTTGTACGGCGACTTTGCGATCGTGGCGCCCCAGCCGGCGACGCTGACCGGCGTGCCCGACTGGTCGAACTGGTGGTCGCCGGGCGCGACGATCCTCATCGGCGTGACGCCGGCGGGAACATCCGATTTCAGATGCACGAGCGCGGCGTCATTGGCTGTTTGCGCGGCGTTGTAGTCGGGATCGACGTAGAGCGCTTCGACCGCAATCGTCGTTCCGCTGTGGTCGCCGTCATTGAGGTCGACCGTGCCGACGAACACCGACAATTTGGCCGGATCCTGCCCTTTGGCGCAATGGGCCGCGGTCAGCACCCAGTCGGGCGCGATCACCGTGCCGCCGCAATATTGCATGTCGAACGGAGTCGCGACCGCCTGATGGTGGTGACGACTGCTGCTCTGGCGATTCAGCAGCAACGCCGCCATGAACGTGTCGTGGCCCGGAGCAACGTTCTGGCCGCCGATGATCTGCGGCGTAACGCTACTCTGCTTCTTGTTTTTCGCCGCGACGTCGCCGGCCGGAAACGGCGCCAGCATCGCGGCCATCATCAGGGCGACCAGCGCCGCTCGCCAGATGCGGGTTCCGATTCGTGAACGCGCGTGATTCGATACGCCCCTCATGATTCCCTCGCGCATCGAGTCGCCCTTGCGTCAATGACGCCGGCGCGTTGGGCGATGCAGGCGCCGACGTCGCCGCCTTGAACGTGCCACGCGATCGTATCTCTCTGTGATTAGCGGCCGCTTGTTCGGCCGGACGGCGGGTCATCGCCGTCCCGCTTCAGCCAGCGCCGCGCGGATGAAACCTCCTTTCGCGTCGGCGTAGGATGGACCATCGACCACCCCCGCCGCCAGAATCGCTCGCTTATGCCGGACATACGCGGCCCGCAGTTCCGGATCGGCGCGCAGTCGGTCGCGAAAGCCCTTCAACTCCGCGATCTCCGGCGATGCGGCGGGCACGACATGGACATGCAGCGACACGCGCACTCCCTCCCACTCGACCGCGCCGATCCGCATCGGGCGGTCGTCGGGAAACGGGTCGCGGCTCCGCTGCCGGACGAAGCCGAGCGCAAAGAGCGACGCATCGATCGCGCCAAGATGCGGCGTGTGATCGTAGGGAATCAGCAAATCGACGACGTTCTTGCCGTCGCAGCCCGGAACGGCGCTGCTGCCGATGTGCTCGATCGGCGTCCCCGGCAGCCGCTGCTGAATCAGCGCGATGACCCGCGCCGCGACGGCCGGCCCGCGGGGATGCCACGCCTCGCACGTCACCGGCGCCGGGGGATACGGTTTCGGCACGATCGCCAGCGGCGGCTCCATGCCCGGGTCGGTTCAGCGCGCGGCCAGCGCCGGCACGGCGGCGGCGAGCGCCTGATGCAGATCGGCGATGAGATCGTCGACATGCTCGAGGCCGACCGACAGCCGGATCAGGCCGGGTTCGACTTCGGCGCCGGTGCCGGCCACGCTCAGATGCGTCATCTGGCCCGGATGCTCGATCAGCGATTCGACGCCGCCGAGGCTTTCGGCTAGTGAGAAGACACGCGTGCCGGCCGCGACCGCCGTCGCCGCCTCGAAGCCGCCCCGCACGGTGAACGAGACCATCCCGGAAAAATCGCGCATCTGGCGCGCGGCGACGTCGTGACCGGGGTGGTCGGTCAACCCGGGGTAGAAGACGCGTTCGACCGCGTCATGCTCGCGCAGCGCTTCGGCGACGGCGCGGGCGTTGGCCGAATGGCGGTCCATCCGCACCGGCAGCGTCTTGATGCCGCGCAAGGTCAGCCAGCAGTCGAACGGCCCCGGCACCGCGCCGGCGGCGTTTTGATGGAACTTCAACGTGTCGTACGCCGCCCGGTCGTTGCCGACGACGACTCCGCCGACGACGTCGGAATGGCCGCCGAGATATTTGGTCGTCGAATGGAGGACGAAATCGGCGCCGAGCCGCAACGGCTGCTGCAGATAGGGCGAGGCGAAGGTGTTGTCGACGACCAGTTTCGCCGGGTGACCCTGCAGCAGGTCGGCGACGCCGCGAATGTCGACGATCTTCAGGTAGGGGTTGGTCGGCGTCTCGACCCAGACCAGCCGCGTCTCGGGCCGCAGGCCGGCGCGAACGGCGTCGAGGTCGGTCATGTCGACGAGGCTGAAATCGACGCCGTAGCGGCTGATGACCTTGGCGATCAGCCGGTAGGTGCCGCCATAGGCGTCATCCGACAGCAGGATGTGGTCGCCCGGCTCCAGCAGGTAGGTCAGATTTTGGGTCGCGGCCAGCCCGCTGGCGTAGGCGAGCGCCCATTCGCCCCCTTCGAGCGAGGCGACCATCTGGTGCAACGCCGTCCGGGTCGGATTGTCGGTGCGGGAATATTCGAAGCCCTTGTGGACGCCGACCGCTTCCTGCACGTAGGTGCTGGTCTGGTAGATCGGCGGGATGACGGCGCCGGTCGTCGGATCGGGATCTTGCCCGGCGTGAATGGCGCGGGTTTCGATCGCGCTGTCGGTCCAGTCGGCGGTCATGGCGTGGCGGCTCCTCTCGCATCGAAGCGGATCGCGCGGTTCGTCGGGGGGATTATGGACGAAGACGAGTCGGGGAGTCGGGAAGTCGGGAAGTCGAGAAGTCGAGGAGGGGATGAGCGACGGGCGCCCCGCGCCGTCATTCCGACGAAGGAGGAATCCGTCGTCGCAGCGAGCACGGATTCCTCCTTCGTCGGAATGACGAATGGGACGCAATTCCTCAATGCCTCGCCTCGTTCTTCCCGACTGCCCGACTCCCCGACTTCATCCCGGGAGCGACGCGAAGAGCGCGGCCAGATCGACCGCAAGATCGGGGATCGTCGCCGCGCGGGCGACGCCCGTTTCGATCGAGACCGCGCGATAGTCGGTTCCATCCGGTTCGGCGTGGACGACGACGGCGTTCGCTTCCGGTTCGACCAGCCAGTATTCCGGCACGCCGAAGCGGGCGTAGCGCGTCCTCTTCAGCGAGCGGTCGCGCACGCGGGAAGTGGGCGAGACGATCTCGACCAGCAGGTTCGGCGGGCCTTCGATCAGCCGATCCGTCATCTGCCCGAGACGGTCGTTCAGCAGCACGATGATGTCGGGCTGGACGATATTGGCGTCGTCGAACCAGACGTCGAGCGGAGCCGACAAGACAAGACCGCGCTGCCGCCGGGTCACTGCATTCACGAACTCTGTAGCAAGATAGATCGAGATCAACTGATGTCGCGGCACGGGCGACGGCGTCATCACGATCTCCCCGTCGATCAATTCGAGCGTCGCCGTCGTGCGCTCGCGCTCGCTTTCCAGATCGCGATAGGTCAACGGCCGCGATGGAATTGATTGGATCGACATGGCGACCTCGCTTCGCCTCAGCGCCCGCCGCGATTGCGGGCGACGAAATCGAGCACGTCGGCGCGGGTGAGCACGCCGACGACG
>JAICJJ010000524.1 GCA_025928535.1 Thermomicrobiales bacterium | reverse complement strand
TCACCTACGAAGCGCTCGACGACGCCGTCGCGGCCAGCAACGGCACCTTCGACGCCGGGCAGGAATCGGAAAACGCCAACAAGGTCATCAACGACCAGGACGCCGTGGTCTACATGGCGACCTACAACTCCGGCGCCGCCAAGATTTCGATCCCGATCCTGAACCAGGCCGGGATGGCGCAGATTTCCTACGCCAACACCTATCCTGGCTTGACCAAGGCGATTCCGAACGCGACCGAAGAAGGCGAGCCGGACAAGTACTATCCGACCGGCAAGCGCAACTACATGCGGGTTTGCCCGGCCGACGACATCCAGGGCTCCGCGTCGGCGGATTGGGCGACCAAGGAGGAGAGCCGCAAGGCCGCCTACGTCCTCTACGACCAGAGCCTCTATGGCAAGGGCGTGGCGGCGGTGTTCCGCAATCAATTCGAGAAGAACGGCGGCACGGTGCTCGGCTTCGATGGCTACGATCCGAAGGCGTCGGACTACCAGGCGCTGATGACCTCGATCGCCGCCAAGAATCCGGACATCGTCTACTGCGGCGCGACGGTCAACAACAACCCGGCGAAGGTGCTGCAAGACATGCGCTCGGTGATGGATCCGAGCCAGGTCATCTTCCTCGGGCCCGACGGTCTGATCAACGAAGCGTTCATTCAGGGCGCGGGCGACGCGGCCGAAGGCGCCTACGTGACCTTCGGCGGCTACCCGCCGGACAAACTGGCGGAACTCGGCGGCCCGGGCGCCGACTACGTGAAGCGGATCAGCGAAAAACTCGGTCATACGCCGGACGCCTATGCGACCTACGGCTACGAAACCACCGTGGTCGTGTTGCAGGCGATCGAACGCGTCGGCGAGAAAGACCGGGCCAAGGTTCTCGACGCGATGTTCAAGACCGAAGGCTTCAAGAGCCTGCTCGGGGGCACCTGGAGCTTCACCGAGACCGGCGACACCAACTCGTCGGTGATCAGCCTCTCGCTGATCAAGGACGGCAAGTTCGAGTTCCAGAAAGCGATCTCCGGAGCCAGTTAGCCTCCGGCATGGGCGGATGCGTGAATCACGCATCCGCCCCTTCGTTTGCTGTCCGCCCGGACGGCCTGGTTTTGTCGGATCCCCCGGATCCCCACGACGACGCCGCCGCTTGGGGAGTCGCCAATGCAATTCAACTGGGAACTTTTCCTGCAATCGTGCGTGATCGGATTGTCGGACGGCGCGCTGATCGCCTTGATCGCGCTGGGGTACACCCTCGTCTACGGCATCGTCGAATTGATCAACTTCGCCCATGGCGAAGTGTTCATGATGGGCGCCTTCATGGCCGCGACGATCGTCGGCCTCTCCGGCGTCTCGTCGCGTTCGCCGGCGTTCGAAATCGTTGGCCTGGCGCTGCTGGCGTTCGTCGTTGCGGTCGTCTTCAGCGCGGCGATCAATTGGGCGATCGACCGCGTCGCCTATCGGCGGCTGCGCAACGCGCCGCGGCTGGCGCCGTTGATCTGCGCCATCGGCTTCAGTTTCATCTTGCAGCAGGTCGGCATCTATTGGAAAGGCTCCAACTCGTTTTCGCCGCCGTCGCTGATTCCGAGCAGTCTGCAGCGATACAACATCCTCAATGAATGGTTCCATCTCGACACGCACATCTTGCGCATCCGTCCGCTCGATCTGGTCGTCGTCGGGGTGACGATCCCGCTGCTCTTCCTGCTGACCTGGTTCGTCTATCACACCAAAACCGGCAAGGCGATGCGCGCCACGGCGCAAGACCGTGAAGCCTCGTCGTTGATGGGAATCGACGTCAACCGCACGATTTCGATCGCCTTTCTCGTCGGCGGCGCCCTGGCTGGCGCGGCGGGCATGATTTCGCTCTACTACAACAACAGCGCCCAGTTTTCGATGGGCTTCCGCTTCGGCCTCTTCGCCTTCACCGCCGCCGTTCTCGGCGGCATCGGCAACCTGCGGGGCGCGGTGCTGGGCGGCTTCATCATCGGCTTTCTCTGGTCCTGGAGCGATGGCATCCTGAAAGAGTACGTTCCGATCTGGGGCGCCCAGTGGACGCCCCTGCTGATCTTCGGCGTGCTGGTGGTCACCATGGTCTTCAAGCCGAGCGGCTTGTTCGGCGAGCAAACCGCGGACAAGGTGTGACGATGAACGCGACCGCCCCTCTGAAGCGAACGGCGACGGAGCCGACGGAAGAGGCGTTGCACGAGGTTCGCGCCGCGCGACGCGAAAACCTGCTCGTGCTGCTCGGCGTCATCCTCCTCGCGCTCTTTCCGTTTGTCGACCGCGCGCTCGGCCTCGGCACGATCGGCTCCTGGGAAGCGATCTTCGTCTACGTCATCCTGGCGATGGGGTTGAACATCGTCGTCGGTTTCGCCGGCTTGCTCGACCTCGGCTACGCCGCGTTTTTCGCCATCGGCGCCTACACGATCGGCTTCCTCACGTCGCCGTCGAGCGTCTTCGTCCAGGCCGGCCTGGTGCCCGAATTTCTGCAGCGTTTTTGGCCGGCGCTGGCGATTTCCTGGGTCGTCGCCGCCAT
>JAICJJ010000504.1 GCA_025928535.1 Thermomicrobiales bacterium | reverse complement strand
GCCCAGGACGTCCCGAGCGCGCCGGCGCTCAATTGCGCGTTCTGGAACGACAGCGCCGCCGTCCGCCCGATTGGATATAGCACGACCAGCGCCAGCACGACCAGCGCCGGCGCGACCAGCAGCAGCCCGGCCCGCCGGCGCCGCGCTTCAAGGCCGTGCGCGCCATGCGGCGCCGTTTCGGGCGGAGAGACGGGCGGAGCAGTCGCGATCATTGCGGCATCTGGCGCGGCGGGCATGCGCGGTCGATTCCGATCACTCGGCGGCGCTTTCGGATGCGTCAGGAACGGCGGTCAGTTCGCCCACGAGCCAATCGAGCACGTCGAGAAACCGGCGATTCACGTCTGGTTCCGCCAACGTTGCCAATGGGATGCTCCGCCACCCCGCGATTGCGTCTTCCGGAAGTCGAACGCCGGGGATCGCATTCAAGCGATCGAGCAATTCGCGCCGCTTCACTTCAGGAACGAACGGATGCCATTGGGCGTGCCTATGCTCCTGCGCGAGATACCCAAACTCGATTTCGGCCTTGCCGTTGGAGAACACGCCGATCGTCCACTCGGAGCCATCGGACCGACCCACCATGGGATAGAATGACCCGTCTTTGGCGCCTTTGCCCCACGCAATGCGCAGATCCGTGCGCTTGGCCCAATCGAGGATGTCGCGCGCGACCGCCGTTTCGGCCGGACCGTGCCGCGCTTCGATGGCCTCGAAAAACGACGTTTCGTCCCATTGCCGTTTGGTCGCCATACCGGACGCGGCTCTCGCCTGTTGCGCCGCGACGGTTTGTCCCACCACGGTCGGAACCAGCGCCCGCAGGCCCTGCCCGACGAACTGGCGCACCTCGACCGCCAGCACTTCGGCCGGGTCCATCTGCTCATTCAGGAATTCGACGATGCGGCGCAATTCCGCCGGAATCTCGTCGGCGACGAAGATCATCCTGATCCGCCCCGCCTGCAGATTCCGCTTCGCCGACTGCCAGAACTCGCCGGCGTCGGGCGTCGCGCCATCGTCATCGCCATTGAGGAGCGCGGCGATCATCGCGTCCGGTTCGCGGCCGTCGAGTTGGCACGACGCTTCGAACTTGGCCTTGATTTCGTCCAGCGGCCAGTAGACGATCGCGTTCGCGGCGTAGTCGAGCATCTGCCCGACGACCTCGCGCCGGATGCGGGTGTCGCCGCTCCGTTTGACCTCGACCAGCGTCGGCACGGCGTCCTGATCGAGGAACAGATGATCGAGCGCCCACCGGTCGGCCGCTCCATCCGCGTCGGGCACGCCGACCTCCCGCGCGACGAGCAGCCAGCGCCGGGGCGACCCCGGCGCGATTTGGTCGCCGGCGAGCAAGTTCGGGTAGTCGGCGAGGAGCCGCTGGAGGGCGGCTTCGACTTCGTATGGCTGCTCGGCCATTTCGACGAGTCGGCCGCCTTCCTGCACGAGGTAGATGCCGCCGGCCATCGATCGTCTCCCCGCCGTCCCCGCTCAGGCCTGCCGCTTCTTGACGATCGCGGTCACCTCGTCCGAGGCGTCCTTGAGCGCCTGGTCGGGCGTCTTGGCGCCTTGCAGCGCTTTCTGGATTTCGGTGCCGAGCGCCTGGGTCACCTCGTTGTAGTCGGGTGTGACGAAACTGTCGTAGGGGTGCTGCGCCTGTTCGAGCACGACGGCGGCGTTCGCGGCCGCTTTTTGCACCTCCGGGTCTTGCAGCACCGACAGGCGGATCGGCAGCCAGCCGGTGTCGAGCACCTGCTGCTTTTGCACCGCCGGGTCGAGATAGAACTCGATCAGGTCCATCGCCTTGTCCGGCGCGGCCGAGGTGGCCGTGATCGTCCAGGCGTCGGTGCCGTCGATCGACGCCGTCGTCACCGGACCGGCCGGTAAGATGGCCGAGCCGAGTTTGCCGACGACCTGCGACGTTTCCGGGTCGTTGGCCGGCTTCCAGGTGAACGGCCAGTTCATCATCATCGAAGCGTTGCCGGCGGTGAAGACGTTGGTCGCGTCGTTGATGCCGACATAGGAGATCGAACCGGGGTCGGTCGAGCCGTCCTTGAACATGTCGACCATCAGGTTGAGCGCGCCGAGTCCGGCGTCGTTGTAGAAGTCGGGCATGCCGTCGGCGCCGTACATCTTGCCGCCGGCTTGTTGCAGGTAAACCATCCAGTAGGACGCGACGCCGCCGATCCCGGCGGGATCGCCATAGTTGAGCACCCAGCCGTAGCGGCCGTCGCGCGTCAACTCCTTGGCGAAGCCTTTCAGTTCGTCCCACGTCTTCGGCGGATCGGTCAGCCCGGCTTGCTGGAAATGCTCCTTGTTGTAGAAGAGCGTCAGCAACGAGAGGGTGAAGACGACGCCGTAGGTCTTGCCGTCCCAGGTGACGGTGCGGAACGACGACGACGGCAAATCGGCGACCAGGTCTTTCGGCAGCATCGCGTCGATCGGCGTCAGGAACTTGTGAAATTCCGGAACCCAGCCCGACATGTAGATGACGTCGTAGACATGCGTGCCGGAGGCGAAATTGGTCGCCATCTTGTCGTGGAGTTGCGGCCAGGCGATCGCGTCGTAGGCGACATCGACATCGTTCGTTTTTTGCCAGGCGGCGAACGCGTCTTCCGCAAATTTGGCGACGCCCGGCGGCGCGGGATCGGGCGCGAGCGGCGAGAGCACGGAAAGTTTGGTCGCCGCGGCGGCCCGGCCAAG
>JAICJJ010000586.1 GCA_025928535.1 Thermomicrobiales bacterium | reverse complement strand
GACGTGCTGACGGCGCTCGGCTTCAGCCGTTCTCAGATCGAAGCGGCGAATGAGCACATCTGCGGCACGATGACGGTCGAAGGCGCGCCGCATCTACGGCCCGAGCACCTGCCGGTATTCGACTGCGCCAACAAGTGCGGCAAGACCGGCACGCGCTTCATCCACCATCTTGGGCACATCAAGATGATGGCGGCCGCGCAGAGTTTCCTCTCCGGCGCGATCTCGAAGACGATCAACATGCCGCACGAGGCGACCATCGAGGACGTGCTCGACGCCTACCATCAGAGTTGGGCGTATGGCCTGAAAGCGATGGCGCTCTACCGCGACGGCTCGAAACTGAGCCAGCCGCTTTCGACCAGGAGCGACACGAGCGCCGGCTCCGAAGCGGACGGAAAGGCCGCGCAGGAAGCCGAAGTTCAGCAGCGCATCGACGACGCCGTCGCCGTCGCGCTCGTCGCGGCGCGGGCCGAAGCGGAACGAGCGCCGGTCGCCGCAACCGCGATGAGCACATCGGCCGGCGCGAAACCATTCCGGAAGCGTCTGCCGGCCAAGCGGAAAGGATTCACCCAGGAAGCGCGGGTCGCCGGCAACAAGGTCTTTCTTCGGACCGGCGAATATGGCGACGGCACGCTCGGCGAAATCTTCATCGACATGCACAAGGAAGGCGCGGCGTTCCGGTCGATGATCAACTGCTTCGCGATCGCGATCTCGAAGGGATTGCAGTACGGCGTGCCGCTGGAGGAATTCGTCGACACCTTCACTTTCACCCGCTTCGAGCCGCAAGGGATGGTGACCGGCCACCCGAACATCAAGATGGCGACGTCGATCATCGACTACGTCTTCCGGGTGCTTGGGCTGGAATATCTCGGGCGCACCGATCTGGCGCAGGTGCAGCCGGACGTCGACGAACCGGCCGACTTCGGGCCCGAGTCGTCGTCGGCGGTCGAACCTGCGGCCGCTCCCCGCGCCACGGCTCCGACGTCCAACCCCCACGCGAATGGCTCATCCGGAAACGGCCATGCGAACGGCGTCGCCGAGCAGGCGGAAGGGCCAGCCGCCGTGACGGCGCTCCTGGAAGGAACCACCGCCTTGAACATGCTCGACGTCCATCTGTCGGAAATGATGGGCGACGCGCCCTTCTGCGACGTCTGCGGGCACATCACCGTCCGCAACGGCGCCTGTTACAAATGTCTGAATTGCGGCAACAGCCTCGGTTGCTCCTGACCGCGGATTTCCGGCCGACAACGGCGACGGGCGGCGCGATTGCGCCGCCCGTCGTCGGTTTTCGATCGAAGGAGTTTTCGCCGGACCGCTGCAGGCCTACGAGCCGCTGGTCATCGCCGCGGCCCGGTCCCGAATTTCGGCGAACGCCACCGTGCTGAGATAGCGCTCGCCCGTGTCCGGAATGACCGCGACGATCAACTTGCCGCGGTTTTCTTCGCGAGCCGCCACTTCGCGCGCCGCCGCCGCCGCCGCCCCGCCGGAGATGCCGACCAGCAAGCCTTCCGACCGCATCAACTCCTGTTGCGCGGCGATAGCCGTCGGCCCGTCGACATGAACGACCTCGTCGTAGACATCGCGGTCGAGCACATCGGGAATGAAATTCGCGCCGAGCCCCTGAATCTTGTGCGGGCCGGGCTGGCCGCCGGTGAGGATCGGCGACTCGGTCGGCTCGACGGCGATCAGTTCGATGCTCGGCTTCAACTGCTTCAATACTTGCCCGGCGCCGGTGAGCGTCCCGCCGGTGCCGATGCCGGACACCAGGATGTCGATCTTGCCGGCCGTGTCTTCCCAGAGTTCGACCGCCGTCGTCCGCCGGTGGATCTCCGGATTCGCCGCGTTCTTGAATTGCTGCGGCATCCAGGCGTTCGGCGTTTCGGCGACGATTTGTTCGGCGCGATTGACCGCGCCCGCCATCCCTTCAGACGCCGGCGTGAGCACCAACTCGGCGCCGTAGCCGAGCAGCAACACTCGCCGCTCCAGGCTCATGCTGTCCGGCATCGTCAGAATCAAGCGATAGCCGCGCGCCG
>JAICJJ010000281.1 GCA_025928535.1 Thermomicrobiales bacterium | reverse complement strand
GCCCAACTCAACGCCAGCAAGGCGCCAGCCTTCATCAACGACTGGACCTGGGACAACGGCGACCCGGACAACGTGATGTTTTCCCTGTTCACGGCGCCGCGCGCGGTCAGCCGGATGGGCTACAAGAACGACCGGGTCAACGAACTCAACACGCAAGCCCAGACCGAACATGACGCGAACAAGCGCGAGCAGATGTACGCCGAGGCGCAAAAATTGATTCTGGAGGATGCGATCATGGTCGTGCTCGGTTATCCGAGCCGGGCGATCGGGGCGGCGGCCAAGGTGCAAAACCTGAAGGTCTCGCCGCTCGGATTGCTGTCGATGGACGGGGTCGATCTCGCCTGACGCCTCCCCGGAGCCGGGAACGGGGCGCGCGCTGAGTCGTCCCGTTCCCGGCCAGGAGCGCCCCGGTGAGCCGGTATCTCGTTCGCCGCATCCTTCTCGCCATCCCGATCCTGCTCGGGGTGTCGCTGATCGTCTTCCTGATGCTCCATACCGCCGGCGGCGATCCTGCCGAGTTGAAACTCGGGCTACACGCCGATCCCGTCTCGGTCGCCCGGCTGCGGCACGAGATGGGATTGGATCGGCCGCTGGCGGTGCAATATGTCGATTTTCTCAGCCACGCGATTCGGGGCGACCTCGGCCGGTCGTATCGCTCGAATGCGCCCGTGACGGACGAAATCGCGGCGCGCTTTCCGGCGACGATCGAATTGGCGATCGCGGCAATGCTGCTGGCGATCGTCATCGGCATCGGCTTCGGCGCGGTGGCCGCCGTCCGCCGGCATTCATTTTTCGACTATTCGAGCACGGTCGGGGCGCTGCTCGGCGTGTCGATCCCGACCTTCTGGCTCGGCCTGATCCTGATCATCGTCTTCGGCCTCTGGTTGCGCTGGCTGCCGATCTCCGGCCGGGTCAACCCGCGCCTCGGCGCCGATCCGTCGATGCCGTTTCTCGTCGTCGGCTCGGCGCTGCACGGCGATTGGCCCATCGCAAAGGACGCCGCGCTCCATCTCATCTTGCCGGCGATCACCCTCGCCGGTTGGCCGGCCGCGATCATCGCCCGAATGACCCGCGCTTCCCTGATCGAAGCGCTCGGCCGCGACTACGTCCGAACGGCGCGGGGCAAGGGATTGGCCGAGCGCGCGGTGCTCGTCGGCCACGTCGCCCGCAACGCGCTCATCCCGGTGCTGACGGTGATCGGCCTCGAATTCGGGACGCTCCTCGGCGGCGCGGTCGTCACCGAAACGGTCTTCGCCTGGCCCGGCATCGGCCAACTGACCATCACCGCCATCAACGCCCGCGATTACCAGGTCGTGCAGGGGATCGTGTTGTTGCTGGCGACGATCTTCATCGGGCTCAACCTGCTGGTCGATCTGCTCTACGCCGTGCTCGATCCCCGGATTCGCTACGAATGAGCGATGCAACCCGTTCCCCGCTGGCGACCGCGGCGGCCGGCCGCGAATCCGAACACAGCCGACCCTCGCGGCGGGTGCTCCGCCAGTTCGTCCGCAATCGGGGCGCGGTCGCCGGGATCGTCATCCTGATCGCGCTGTGTCTCGTCGCCGTCGTCGGACCTCGTCTCGTCGGCGATCCCATCAAGCAAGACGTGCTGGCGCGGCTCTTGCCGCCCGGCGCCGCCCACCCCTTCGGCACGGACGAACTCGGCCGCGACGTCTTCGTCCGCGTCGTCAATGGCACGCCGATTTCGCTCCTTTCCGGCATCGCCTCGGTGGCGATCGGACTGGCGCTGGGCGGGCTGGTCGGCGTCGTCGCCGGGTATCGCGAAGGCCGGCTTGGACTCACGCTGATGGCGGTGGTCGATCTGCTGCTGGCGTTGCCGGCGATTCTGCTCGCGATCACCGTCGCCGCGCGGATCGGGGCCGGCTTGTCGGCGGCGATGATCGCCGCCGGGCTGGTCGGCCTCCCGGCCTACGCCCGGCTCTCCCGCGCTTCGACGCTGGAGGTGAAGCGGCGGGAAATGATCGACGCGGCGCGGGCGATGGGCGCGAGCGACATCCGGATCATGACCCGGCACATCTTGCCGAACATCCTGACGCCCCTGATCGTGCAATCGACGATCGGGGTCGGCAACGCCATCCTGCTCGTTTCGGCGCTCGGCTTCCTCGGGCTCGGCGCGCAACCGCCGACGCCGGAATGGGGCCGAATGCTGAGCGACGCCCAACGCTTCATCACCGCCGCGCCCTGGATCGGCATTTTCCCCGGACTGGCGATTTCGCTGACGGTCCTCGGCTTCAATCTGGCCGGCGACGGCTTGCGCGACGCGCTCGACCCGACGCTGCAGCAGTGATCCCCCGCGCGTCTACGTCCAGGCGGGCGGGAACGTCCGCGTCTTGATCGCGCCGTCCCGTTCAGCGAGCGGCGCGCAATGGACCCACCAATCGGGCCCAAGCCGCGGCCGGTCCGGCAGCGCCGTCCGACCGCATGCCCACCGCAACGCCTGCCACGGGTCGCCGCCGGCCGGCGCCCAAGGGAACAACCGCCGCACGACCCGGTCGGCCAGATCGGGCGGCGGCGCGAAGGGCAGGCCCAGCCCGGCGGCGATGTCGTCGGCGTGAATCAGGATTTCCTCGCAGCCCATCGCGATGAAGCCGTCGGCGTCGGCCATGCCGGCGGGATGGAAGGCGCGGGTTCCGGCCGGCGCCGCCCGGGCGACTTCCGCGAGGACAGCGGCCATGCCATCGACTAGGTCGAGCAATTCGGGCACGTCGCTCGGTTCGCCCGGCCGGCGAGTCGGCGCGCCGTTGCGCGGCGGCATCTTGCGGGTCGTCGCGCGCGTGGCCAGATGAATCGCGTAAAACGCGAGCGAATCGGCGATGTGATCGAGCGTGCGCCGGCAATCCCACTCGAGGTCGCCCGCCGCCACGCTCCAGTCGGCGCCGAGCGCCGGGGTCAAGGCCGCGCGGACCGTGGCCGCCGAGCGCGGCAGGTCGTCGGGATGGAGTGTGGGCGACTGGTCCAACGGTTGCACGGCAAGACTCCTAGCCAATGACCGAACTGGGTCCAGGCGCTCAAGAGTTCAATGCGCTCCAGGCCATTCTGTGAACGAAAGAGCATCTTGCGGCACATGCTCTCCAGAGATCAGGTCCACGCGACTCAGGATACGAATGCAGTCGTCGTGCATGTCTACAATTCCAATGGGGGATTGACCGAATCCGATCAATTTGGTAACATTGCAACGGTTCAAGCGGCCGGCGAGAAGACCCCCTGGGGTCTTCTGGGGAAACCCGGATAGCCGGCCAAACCCCTGCCTAATCAGTAGTATAATTGCCGGCCGACCCGAAAGATATCGAACTCGCTTGCGATCTTATCTCTGATGAAAGCATAAGATCGCTGATCATTTTTCTCCCATTTTCTCTGAATCGCCCAACAACAATAATCTGCAGCCTGCAAGCACGGCTCGCACGATGCGTCCCACGATGCCGTTCGATACGCAGCGGTTTGGCACGTCTGGGAAACGACATCTGCAACGGCCTCGCCAAATTCAGTTCGACGTCGCTTGGTGCCAAGAGAAGCACTTACAACGAAAAGTTCAATATCAACATTTACGACTCTCGGTGCGACGTATTTCATATGATAGTACCATGCCGTTTTATAGAACTCAACTTCATTATAAAGATAAGGCCGCACCTTTCGCTTTTCTATGATGGTAGCATCAATCCGAAAACGATAATCCTTGATCACATTGAACACCTCGTCGCGGACGGCCTGAGTATCCTCGGTCGCATGGAAGTGTCCAAGAAGTGGAATGCCGTGCCAACCGAGTTCGCGTCGCAGTTGCTGAAGGCTGTCTCCCAAGGAAAATCCATCCAGCAAAATAGTGGTCAAAATGAAATATCGACTTCCTTTCGCCGAAAAATCCATGTTTCCGGACTCATCGGCAAAGAGATGCACGCGGCCCATTCCGTCTCCGTCGATGCGCCCATCCAGCGACATGATGACTGATGATTCTACACGCTACGAGACGCCAAGACACTGATCACAAAGCCGAAATGGTCTCCCGGCCCGCCAACAGAAAGGACAGCAGCGCCGCGCTGCTCAGCGCCGCGATCACGATCGCCATCAGCAGCGCCGTTCCCGCGCCCACCACGCCGACCAGTGGCGCGGCGACCGCGCCGATGACGTATTGGCCGAGACCGAGCAACGCCGACGCGGCGCCGGCCGCCCGCGGGTACGACGCCAGCGCCAGCGTGGTCGCGTTCGGCAAGATGAAGCCGAGGCTGGTGACGATGACGAAAAAGGCGGGCAGCACCCCGACCAGTCCGGGCCGGCCATCGATGACCACAAGCAACAGGCCGATGCCGGCGGCGGCGCTGGCGACGAGACCGCCGCCCAGCAACCGCCGCAGCGGCACGACTTCGACGAGCCGACCGTTGACCGGTCCCATCGCCATCAGGCCGAGCGCGTTCGCGCCGAAGATCAGGCTGAACGTCTGCGGCGAAACGCCGTAGATGTCCTGCAGGACGAACGGCGAGCCGGCGATGTAGCCGAACATCGCCCCGATCGCCAATCCCATCGCCAGCGCGTAGCCGACGAACGAGCGGTCGCGGACCATCATGCCGAAACTGGCGATGGTCGCGCGCAAGCCGCCGCTCGAACGTCGGCCAGCCGGCAGCGTCTCCGGCACGCCGAAGAGTCCGGCGAGAAAGAGCCCAATCCCGATCGCGAACAGGGTGACGAACGCGCCGCGCCAGGAGCCGAAGCGCAAGATCTGGCCGCCGACAATCGGCGCCAGCACCGGCGCCGCGCCGTTGACCAGCATCAGGAGCGAAAAAAACTTGGCGGCCGCCCCGCCGGTGTGGAGGTCACGAACGATCGCGCGGGAAATC
>JAICJJ010000181.1 GCA_025928535.1 Thermomicrobiales bacterium | reverse complement strand
GGACAACGAGCACTATGTGCTGACGCGGCAGGGACCGTGAGTCGGGGAGCCGGGAAGTCGGGGAGTGACGACGGCTTTGGGAGAGCGTCATCCTGAGCGAAGTCGAAGGATCTCGTCGTTGTTCGGTCAACAAGAACGAGATGCCGCGACAAGCTCGGCATGACCGCATCCGTTCTTCCCGACTCCCCGACTCCTCGACTCCTCGACTCACATCAAGGAGGGATCATGACGCCGGACGCGCCAAAACATGTAGCCGCGAACCGCGCCGCCTGGGACGCCTGGGCCGACGACTACGCCGAAGGCGGTGCGCGCAACTGGGCCGCCGCCGAGCCGAGTTGGGGCATTTTCGACGTGCCGGAGGCGGACCTCGGCTTGCTGCCGCCCGACCTGGCCGGGAAAGACGCGGTCGAACTCGGCTGCGGCACGGCCTATGTCTCGGCCTGGCTGGCGCGGCGCGGCGCCAACGTCGTCAGCATCGACAATTCCCCGAAGCAACTCGAAACGGCGCGGCGGCTCCAGGCCGAGCACGGGTTGTCGTTTCCGCTCCACCTCGGCGACGCCGAGCGGACGCCCTTCGCCGACGCCAGTTTCGATTTCGCGATCAGCGAATATGGCGCGTCGATCTGGTGCGAGCCGGAACGCTGGATCGCCGAAGCGGCGCGCATCCTCCGCCCCGGCGGCGAGCTCGTCTTTCTCGTCAACGGCACAGTGATGATGCTCTGCACGCCGGACGACCCGGCCCGCATCGACGACCCGGTGTCCGACCGGCTGGAGCGGCCCTATTTCGGCATGCGCCGCTTCGCCTGGCCGGACGGCTCGATCGAATTCCATCTCGGGTACGGCGACTGGATCCGGTTGTTGCGGCGCTACGGCTTCACTATCGAAGACCTGATCGAAATCCGTCCGCCCGCGGACGCCTCGACCCGCTATCCGTTCGTCACCCTCGATTGGGCGCGCCGCTGGCCGTGCGAAGAAGTCTGGAAAGCGCGGCGATGGTGATGGATGCGGACAGCGCCACGCCGCCAACCGTCTCCTTCGTCATCCTGAGCGAAGTCGAAGGATCTCGTCATTCATCGGCAAACGATAACGAGAGTCCTCGACACGCTCGGCATGACGATCGGGTCGCTCGCCGCTCGCTTCACTCGTCGTCATCGTCGTCATCGTCGATCGCCCAGGCGTCGGCCGGGTCGGCAAGGGTGAGTTGGCCGTCAGGGGTGTAGGCGTAGTAGCGGCCGTCGTCGCCCAGCAGGAGGAGTCGGTCGGGTTCGGCGCGGTGCTGGCCGATCACCGCGAAGACGTTCGTCATCGGCGCGTTCCCCTTTCCCCAAGAGAGACGCACGATCCGTCCGCAATGTTTCATCGATCGGGCATCGATGTTCGACATTGCGCCGGTCCGCCCCGAGGAGCCCGCCGCATGCTCGCGCTCGCCTCGACGCTGCACGATCCGACCGGCGCGACCCTGCCGTTCCTGGAGCGTCACGGCGCGGCGTTGCGCGATCAGGCCGTCGCCGCGATCGCCGTCACGCCGCAAACGGCGCCGGCCGTTGCAGCGGCGCTGGCGGAATCGGGCGTGTTGACCTTGCCGGGCGGGCCGGCGATCGGCGAAAGCCGGCGGACGGCGCTCGCCGCGGCGGCGCAATATGACCCGGACGCCACGATCCTGTCGTGCGATTTCGACCGCTGGTTGTTCTGGCGGGAGATCGCGCCGGACGAACTCGCCGGCCTCGAAGCCTGGTTCGACCGCCGCGCGCCCGCCACCTGGTACGCCTGCCTCGGCCGCACGGCCGCCGCCTTCGCCTCGCACCCGCGGGTGCAGCGTGTCTGCGAAAACGCGACCAATCGCGCCTTGTCGCTGGCCGCCGGCCGATCGCTCGACGCGGTCGCTGGCGCGGCGCTGCTGCGCCCGCCCGCCGTCAGGTTGATCCTGGCGCAATCGTGCGAACCCTCGAACGCCACCGACCTTGAATGGCCGGCGCTGGCGCTGCGGCGCGATCCGTCCCGGCTCGCCGCCCGTCGCTGCCGGGGCCTCGCCTTCGAGACGACCGCGTTCCACCAGACCGAGATCGCCGCGGCCGGCGGCCTCGCCCGCTGGCTCGCCCAGACCTACGACCAGCCGGCGATGTGGGCGCGTCGCCTCCGCCTCGCCGCCGATTCCGTCGCCGCGCTCGAACGCGTCATGGGCGAGCGGGCAGACGTTGGCGCCGAGGTCGTTTGATGGACGGTGAACGGACAGGGCTCCGCCGCCCAGAGCCACTCAGGAAGCCGGGTCCGGGTCAGGCGAGCGGAGCCGTCAGCGAAATCGGTTCCTGAACATCGGCCCCGCCCGACGCGAAGCGCGCGATGCCGACTTCGTCGGCCGGAAGTCCGGCCAGCGTTCCCTCCACCGTCAACTCGGCCGCCGCTTCCCCCAGAGCCGGCCCCCACATCATGCCGTGTCCCCCGCCGGCGACGACGACGCAGCCCGGCGCCGCTTCGTCGACGATCGGCAGCGCGTCCGGCGTGTAGTCGACCGCCGCCGACCAGAGACGGGTCAGCGGCTGGCCCGCCAGTCCCGGCGCCAGCGCCTCGATCGCCCGAAGCCGCGCGTCGACGAACGCTCGATCGATCGGCAGCGCGAACCGGCCGCTGTCGTCCGTCGGCTCGCGGCGCGACAGGCCGACGAGGGCGCCCTGCTCTTCCGGCCGGAGGTAGAAGCCCCGCGCGACCGCGAAGAGTTGGGGAAAGGGCCACGGCATCTCGGGCCCGACGGCGGCGTAGGCGACGACGTGGTGACGGCCGCCGACGATGGGCAGATCGAGGCCGATCATCGCCGCCAGTCGGCCGCCGGCCGCGCCCCCGGCCAGCACGATCCGCTCGGCCTCGATCCGCCCGCCCGCGTGGCTGACGCGCCAATGACCTGCCGCCGGCGCGATGCCGACCACCGCCGATCCCTCGATGAGATCGACGCCGGGGGCGCGATGGATGGCGATCGTGATGTTGCGGGCGGCGATCGGCGGATGGACGTATCCATCGTCCGGATCGAACGTCGCGCCGGCAAACCCCGACCAATCGAGCCAGGGAACGCGCCGCCGCCCGGCGTCGGCGTCGATCCACTCGCCGTCCGCTCCGAGGCGCTGGCGAAGCGCCACGAGCGCGCGAAAGTGGTCGGCTTCGTCCGCCGATTCGGCGAGCACGTAGTAGCCGGTGCGGGTGAAGCCGTCGTCGAGGCCGATTTCGGCGCCGAGTCGCTGGTAGAGGTCGCGGGAACGAAGGCCGAGCAGCACGGCGGTTGCGGTTCCGCCCTGCGCCCGCACCATCCCGGCCGAACGGGCGGTGGCGCCAAAGCCGAACCAACCCCGGTCGAGCACGACGATCCGCCCCACGCCGCGCCGGGCCAGTCCGCGGGCCGTCCACAACCCCAGATTGCCGCCGCCGACGATCGCGACGTCGTAACTCGATCTTCCATCGGCCGCGGCCATTTCCACCCTCTCCCTACTGAACTCGCGTGATGCGCCGGATTGTAGCGGGCGCCGGCAATGTCACAGCCAGTCGAGCGCGCTGCGCGGGGCAAGTGAAACGTGGGATCGATCAGGCGGAACGCGCTCCCCGGCCTTTGGCGTCGTCACTGTCTTGGCTGACAGCGGGCCGGTCACACGTCTTGGCCGCCGTTTCGATGTCGCGCACGGCGCGCTCCTGACCAACGCCTTGCGCCAGGAGCGTCGTGACAAAGGCGTTGAGGTTCACGCCTTCCCGCTCCGCGGCCTCGACGAGCGTCCGATGGAGGCTGCGCGGCACGCGGACAACGAATTTGCCGCTGTATCCGCTCGATCCTGGCGGAAGCGGGATGTCGGCGCCCTGCTCGAATTCAGTCTCGATCCAGTTCAGTCTCGATCCAGAGGATGCGAATCTCATCCGCCATCGGCGCGATCTCGTCGGCCGACTCGACCTGCGTCATGCAGCCGGGCAGGTCGGGAAAGCGAATGACGTATCCGCCATCCGGATCGGGCACGACGAGATACGGATACGGCTGCTCCAGATGCCAGTCGAGCGAATGATGGGCGTCAACCTGGGCGACGCCCCGCTCCGATGAACCATAATAGGCCAATCACTTCGCAGCGCCGGTGTGCGGACCGGCGAATTTCCACCCGATCGAAGGGAACGCGCATCGTGTCTGGCATCGACATCGAGGAGGAGACGGCCGTCATCGCTCCGGCGGCCGCGATCGAACCGGCTCCGCGTTGGGAACCTGTCGCGGCGGGCGCCGGCCCGATCATGGCGATCGGCGGCGCCGAAGACAAGCTCCGCGACAAGTTGATCCTCTCCACCTTTTTCCAACTCGCCGGCGGCCGCGCCGCCCGCATCGCGATCGTCCCGACCGCCTCCTCGATCGAAATGGCCGGCGAACGCTACAAGGCGCTCTTCCTCGGCCTCGGCGCCGAAGACGTCGAGGTCGTCCTCCTCAACAATCGCGACGACGCCAACGGCGACGCCCCGCTCGAATTGCTCCACGACGCCACCGGCATCTTTCTCACCGGCGGCAACCAGATGCGCCTCGCCGCCATTGTCGGCGGCACCCGCGTCGCTCAACTCGTCTTGCAACGCAACCGGGAAGGCGCGGTGGTGGCGGGCACCAGCGCCGGCGCGTCGATCCTTTCCAGCCACATGGTCGCTTTCGGCCAGAGTGGCCCGACGCCGCGGATGCGGATGGCGCAGATGGTGGCCGGCTTCGGCCTCGTGCCGAACGTGATCGTCGACCAGCATTTTCGGCAGCGGGACCGGATCGGCCGCTTGCTGGCGCTCGTCGCGGCTAGTCCGTCCCTCCTCGGCGTCGGCATCGACGAAGACACGGCGGCGGTGTTCGGCGCGAACGGACTGGTCGACGTGATCGGCCGCAACAGCGTCACCATCGTCGACGGTTCGCAGATGTATTCGGACGTTTTCCAGGTCAAACGCTACGACGCCATCACCGTCAGCAACGCGATCCTCCACGTCTTGACGGCGGGCCACCGCTTCGACCTGACGACGCGGCGGCTGGTTCAGACGTAAGTCGGGAGTCGGGGAGTCGGGGAGTCGAGAAGTCGAGCAGCGGCGGCGCTTCCACCCCCGTCATCCTGAACGGAGCGAAGGATCTCGTGCTCCGAGTCGGCGGCGCCGAGATCCTTCGCTCCGCTCAGGATGACGATCCGTTGGCGCCGTCTCCGCTCTCCGACTTCCCGACTTCCCGACTTCCCGACTTACGAAACCGTACCTGCTTCCATTCTGCTAGTATTGACGGCGGCCGGGCCGAGGCGGTTCGGCGGTTTTCGACCACGAGGAGTTGTCCGCACGATGGCTGTCGCCGATCCGATTCCCGCCGAGTACGCCGATTTGCTCGAGCGGCCGACGTTCGCCCATGTCGCGACGGTCGGCCCCGATGGCGAGCCGCAAAACAATCCCGTCTGGTTCGACTGGGACGGCGAGCGGATCTCGTTCAGCCAGACGACCGGCCGCCAGAAAGTCCGCAACGTCCAGCGGGAGCCGCGCGTCGCGCTGTCGATCATCGACCCCGACAATCCGTATCGGTATCTCGAGGTTCGCGGCGTGGTCGAGCGGATCGACCCCGATCCCGACAAGGCGTTCATCGACAAGATGGCGAAGAAGTACCTGGGCGTCGATGCCTATCCCTGGGGCCAGCCGGGCGACGAGCGCGTCGTCGTGGTGGTTCGGCCGGAACACACGACGAAGATGGGCTAAGCCCCGTTTCGCCGTCAGAAGACGATCGACCGCCAGCCGATGGCTGGCGGTCTTGGCGTCTGGATCGTTTCCGTTAGATCGATCAGCATCCTGCGGGTAAGTGCTTCTCGTTTGCCCCTGGCCGCTGGCCGCTTACGGAACGCAGTGGCCGTTCCCATCGCAGGTTCCGCCGGTGCAGGGAGTCCCACTCTGGCTGTTGATGGATCCCGGATTCCCATTGTTGCAAACGCCGATGGTGCACTCGTTGCTGTCGGCGGGAACGTCGCTGTTGTCCGGATCGCTGCGGGTGTCGGATGGCCCCTGACCGGTGCAGACCACGACCTGACAATCGCCGATCGTCTGTTGCGACGGGGGAGCGGCGGTTCCGTCCGGCACAACCGCCTTGCCGCATCGGCCCGCGCCGCTGGTGGCGTGCTCGCAGTTGTCCAGCTATTGGTGGCAATCATCGGGGGGGGCGCACTCGGGCGCCGTCGCGGGACCGGGCGCCACGCAACGGCTGCGCTTCCCGG
>JAICJJ010000458.1 GCA_025928535.1 Thermomicrobiales bacterium | reverse complement strand
CCTACCGGCTCGAGTTCGACCACGACGAGCGGTTCGTCGAAGAACTGGCGCGCCTGTTCGGCGAACTTGAACCGTCCGACGGGAAGGCGTGAGGCGCTTCGGCGTTACCGCTTCAGCAGGGGCAGCGACCAGAGCGCGAACGCCAGGGGAAGCGCGATCGGCCAGAGCGTTTCGCCGCGCGTGAGACCGATCCCGTACACGAGGACGCCGAACGTCGCGACCCCGCCGACCGCGAGCATCAACCAGACGCCGACGCCCGCGGACCAGCGAAGGCCGAACGCCGCCGCGAGTTGTAGGCAGGTCGCAAGATACATCAACGGCGCGATCGACCAGAGCGCGGCGAGACTGAAGACAAGGGAAACAATTGCTCCGGCCCACATCATCAGCCACGACGATGACACGATCGCGCGCAGCGTCAGCACGGCGGAAATGAATGCAAGCGCCTGCAGCGTCATCTGCAACGCCTCGATCGACATGCCTGCCTCCGAACCGCCTGTGAGACGCCGATAGCGCGGGCCGCGTGCCGATCTTCGGTCGACATCGCTCCAGTGACGTCGCCGCCGAAGCATGCTGATCGAAACGCTATCATGGCTTGGGTTTGGGTCGCGATGCATCGAAACGAGCAACGCGTCGAACGAAGGTGAAGACAGGTGGAGCAGGCATCGACAGCCGCAATGACCCGAATCGAACGGGTGCGGGCGGCGCTGGCCGGCGAAGCGGTCGACCGGCCGCCGGTCGCGCTCTGGAAGCATTTTCCGGAGCGGGATCAGCGCGCCGCCGATCTGGCGGCGGAAACGCTCGCGTGGCAGCGGGCGTTCGCGTTCGACCTCGTGAAATTCATGCCGCCGGGAGACTACGCCACGATCGATTGGGGCGCGGAAAGCCGCTACGCCGGCAGCCCCGGCGGCACCCGCGAAACGACGCGCTTCCCGGTCGCTTCGGTCGACGATTGGGCGACGCTGCCGCCGCTCGATGTCCGGCATGGGTTCAATGGCGAGATGCTGGAAGCGGTGCGGCAAACGCGGCGCGCGCTCGATCCGGATGTGCCGCTGTTGCAAACGATCTTCAGTCCGCTCACGATCGCCGCGAAGTTGTCGAACGGCGCGGCGACGCGGCATCTGCGCGAGCGTCCGGATCTCGCTCACGCCGGCTTGCGGCGGATCGCCGCCGTCACCCGCGGCATGCTCGCCGCCTCGCTGGCGGCCGGCGCGGACGGCATCTTCTTCGCCTCGCAGTTGGCCGACCGGGCGCTGTTGGCCGACGCCGACTACGCCGAATTCGGGATTCCGTACGATCTGGCGGTGCTCGACGCGCTCGATCCGGCGGCGATTCTGCTGCTCCACCTGCATGGGCAGCAACCGATGCTCGAAATCGCCGCTCGCTATCCGGCCGGGTTCCTCAACTGGCACGACTGCAAGGCCGGACCGCCGTTGGCGGCGGGCGCCGCACAATCGGGACGGCCGGTCGCGGGCGGGATCGACGAGTCGCGCATCGCGATGCAATCGCCGGACGACGTGGCGGCCCATGTCCGGGAGGCGATCGTGGCCAACCCGCGCGGCGTGCTCGTGACGCCCGGTTGCGTCGTGCCGGCGGCGACGCCGGCCGATCGGATCGCCGCCGCCGTGCGCGCTGCCCGGGAGCCGGGCGCGGCGCGATGACCGGGGCGAGGCCGAACGACGCGGCGGCGTCACTATTGCTCGACCGCACGCTCGGCGACTACCTCGCCTTGGTTGCGTCCGACGCGCCGGCGCCGGGCGGGGGCAGCGTAGCCGGGGTGGTCGCCGCGCTCGGCGCCGCCGTCGGCGCGATGGCGGCCCGTCTGTCCGGCGAGCGCGACGTGGACGGCGAACGGCGGCTACCGCCCGCGCTCGTCGGCGCCTTGGCCCGGCTCGATCAGTCGCGCGCCGACGCGACACGGCTGGCTGCGGCGGACGAACGCGCCTACGCGGCGTATCGCGCCGCCGCGGCGATGCCCCGCGATGACGACGCGCAGCGGGATGCCCGCCGCCGGGCGATGCAAGACGCGCTGGTCGAAGCAACCGACATCCCCCTCGCGCTCGCCGCCGCCTGCCTCGCCATTCTCGAGGCGATGGAGCCGGTCATCCGTCTCGGCAAGCCCGCCGTCCGCGCCGACGCCGATCTGGCGGTCCTGCTCGCGACGGCGGCAGCGCGCGGCGCGCTGCTGAATGTCCGAGGCAATGCCGGTCTCTTGCGCGATTCGGCGGCGACCGACGACTTCCGCGCCAAGGCGGACGCAATGGAAGGCGCTCTCGCAGGAGCGCATCGCGCGCTCCTGGCGCCGCCTGGCTGATGGTCGGCGTTGGCGCCGACGCTATGCTAGAGTGTCAGCCTTCGTATCGTCGCCTCACCCCATTTCACCATCGTTCGGGAGGCGTCGCCGATGTCCGCATTGCTCGCTCGCCGCGCGTCACTGCCGATTCCGGCGTGGTCGCGCGCGCCGTAACTTCCCCAGTGCGCCGCTCCTGAACGCCCCACCCGCGCATCGTCGCCGCCGTTCGTGAAGGAAACCGTCATGGCCGCTCCCGCGCCGTCCTGGAAATTCTCCGGAGCGTATTTCGAGAACTGCAACTGCACCGTCGTTTGTCCCTGTCTCTTTTCGACCCAGGCGCCCTTCACCGCCCAACCGACCGAAGGCGCCTGCGAGGTGGCGTTCGGCTTCCACATCGACCAGGGACGTTACGGCGACGCGCGCCTCGACGGTCTGAACGTCGGGGTGATCCTGCGGACGCCCGGCCCGATGGCCGAGGGAAACGGCGACGCCGCGCTCTACCTCGACGAGCGGGCCGACGACGCCCAACGCGCCGCGCTGCAGGCGATCTTTTCCGGCCAGGCCGGCGGCGTCATGGGCGTGCTGGCGCCCCTGATCGGCAACGTGCTGGGCGTCAAGACGACGCCGATCGTCTGGACGAGCGACGGCCACCGCCGCGCGCTCGAAATCCCGAACGTCATGCATCTCGCGGTCAAGGCCGTGCCGAGCGTGATGGGCGCCGACAAGGAGATCGT
>JAICJJ010000444.1 GCA_025928535.1 Thermomicrobiales bacterium | reverse complement strand
GTGACCGAAATCGCGGTCGAATTCAAGCGGGTGCCGCATTTGATGTTTCAAGGCGCGGGCCAGATGGAGCCGGCGCCCGACGTCATCAGCATCCGCATCCAGCCGGACGAAGGAATCGCCATCCGCTTCGCGGCGAAAGTGCCGGGGGCGCGCACGCAATTGCGGACGGTGCGGATGGAATTTCTGTACGGCGCGTCGTTCGGCGAATCGGGGCCGGACGCCTACGAACGGCTGATTCTCGACGCGATGCTTGGCGACCCGACCCTCTTCACCCGGCGCGACGAAGTGGAAGCGGAGTGGGCGATCGTGCAGCCGATTCTCGCGTTTTGGCAGACGCCGTCGGCACCGCCGGTCTATCCCTACGAAGCGGGCACCTGGGGACCCGCCAAGGCCGACCAGATGATCGAACGCGACGGCCGGCACTGGCGGCGGCCATGACCGGCCGTGTCCGCGCCCGCCGCTGAATCGTCCGGAGCGAAGCGCATGCTGTCCGCCCAATCGCTGCTCATGGACCGCCCCTCGGCCCAGCCGATTCCCGGCGCGACCTGGTCGGCGCACGTCGCCGACGCCAGCGTCATCACGGCCGAATTGAACAAGCTTTGGGCGCAAGTCGGCCGCATCGAAGACAAGGGTCGGATCGACAGCGATGGAGTCGCGTCGCTCGGCATCCAGACGCGGGCCAGCACGCTCAACCTGACCGCGGTCGCGCGGTCTCGCGCCGACGCGGCCCGCGTCGAAGACGCGGTCATGTCGCTGTCCGAGCTCTATCCGTCGCGGGCGACGATCCTCGTCGCCGATCCGGAGCGGCCGGAAGCGCAAGACGGCCTCGACGTCAAGTTGATGCTGCTCGAGCAACCCGCGACCAAGGGCCGGCCAGCGGTCCGCTTCGAATGCGTCATCGTCGAGGCGAGCGCGGCCAACGAACCGCAACTCGCGTCGATCGCCGCGCCGCTGCTGGTCGTCGATCTGCCCGATTTTCTCTGGTGGGCGAGCGAGTCGATCCTCGGCAGCATGCTGTTCGACGATCTTTGCGACATCAGCGACCGGATCATCGTCGACACCTCGGCCGCGCCGCAGACGGCGGCGGAATTGGCCGCGCTGGCGGAAATCGCCGCGCAAGGCGAAAACGCGCCGCGGCTGAGCGATTTCGCCTGGGCGCGGGTCGCGACCTGGCGCGCGATGGTGACCCAATTTTTCGATACGCCGAGCGGGCGCGGCGCGCTCGACGCGCTCGACCGGATCGACATCGATTACGGCTTCCCGGCCGGCGAGCGGCGATCGGGGCTCACCACGGCGTTGCTCGTCGCCGGCTGGCTGGCGTCGCGTCTCGGCTGGAGCGCGCCCGGCGCGATGGTGCCGACCCGCGGCGAACCGAACGGCTGGCACGTCACGTTCCGCGCCGGCAGCGTCCTTGCGCCGCGCGAAGTCGTCGTCAACCTGCGGCCGAGTCCGTCCGCCTTCGCCGGGCTGGCGCTCGGGCGGATCGCCTTGCTCGCCGGAGGCGGCGCGCTCGGCAGGTTCGAGATCGAACGAATCAGCCCCATGGAAGTCCGCTCCACCAGCCGGGTCGACCACGGACCGGCCGCCACCCGGACCGTCTTCGACGTGCCGGACGGCGAGGGGGGCTTGCTTGCCGACGAATTGCGCGTCTTCAACCGGGACCCGACTTACGAAGCGGCGCTGGCCGTCGCGTCGATCATCGCCCCGGCGAATCAACGTCCTGGGAGCGCCGAATGACTGCCTCGAATGTTCTGCGGCGGATCGATACGCCGCGCGGCCCGGTCGATGTCGTCGCCGACCCGGACGTTCTGGCGCATGCGGCGGCGGATCGCTTCGTCGCGGCCATCGCCGCGGCCGTGAACGCGCGCGGTCGCGCGTTCGTCGCCCTCTCGGGCGGTTCGACGCCGAAGCGGATGGGGAAGTTGCTCGCTTCGCCGGCGTTTCGGGAGCAAGTGGCGTGGGACCGGCTCGATCTCTTCTGGGGCGACGAACGCTGGGTTCCGCTCGACAGTCCGGAAAGCAACGCCGGGGAGGCGCTGCGCGATTTCATCGGCCGCACGCCGATCCCGCTTGAACGGGTGCATCCCTTCCCGACCGATCTCGACACGCCGGAAGACGCCGCCGCGGCCTACGAGGCAACCATCCGCGCCGCGTTCGGCATGCCGGAGGGCATTCCCCGCTTCGACCTGATCTTGCTCGGCATGGGCGACGACGGCCACACCGCCTCCCTGTTTCCGCACACCAAGGCGCTGGCGGTCCGCGACCGGCTGGCGACGGCGAATTTCGTGCCGAAACTGGACGCCGACCGGCTGACGCTGACCTACCCGGTGTTCGACGCCGGGCGCGAGGTCCTTTTTCTCATCAGCGGCGCCGGCAAGGCCGATACGCTGCGACAGGTGGTGCAGGGGCCGGACGATCCGGAGCGGCTGCCGTCGCAGGCGATCCGGCCGGAGTCGGGATCGCTCCTCTGGCTGGCCGACCGCCCGGCCGCCGCCGATCTCGATCGCTGACGGCGATGGGACGCCCACGGCGACGGCCGACATGACGACCCATCCGCTGGCCGCGCTGGGGGAAGCCGCCGCCGCCGAGGTGCGGCCGGGCATGCGCGTCGGGCTCGGCACCGGCTCGACCGCCGACGCGTTCCTGCGCGCCCTTGGCCGGCGCGTTGCCGATGGCCTGACGATGACGGGCGTCGCCACGTCCGACCGAACGGCGGACCTCGCTGCCTCCCTCGGTATTCCACTCGCAAACCTCGACGAGGCTGGCCGCCTCGATCTTGGCGTCGATGGGGCGGACGAAATCGACCCCGCGCTCGATGCGGTGAAAGGGCGGGGCGGCGCGCTCCTGCACGAAAAGTTGGTCGCCCTCGCCTGCGCCGACTATCTCCTGATCGCGGCGGCCGAAAAACGGGTCGCGCGGCTGGGAACGCGCTTGCCGCTGCCGGTCGAAGTCGTCCCGTTCGGCTGGCGGCAGACGGCAGAGCGGTTGCGCCGGCTCGGGCTGGAGCCGCAATTGCGGCTCGGCGCCAGAAGCGAACCATTCCGCAGCGACGGAGGCCATTTCATCCTCGATTGCGTCACCGGTCCAATCGTCGAGCCGGCCTTCCTCGCGGCCGCGATCAAGCAAACCGCGGGCGTCGTCGACCACGGTCTCTTCATCG
>JAICJJ010000144.1 GCA_025928535.1 Thermomicrobiales bacterium | reverse complement strand
CCAGACCATTCCCGGGCGCGACGGGCGCTGCGCGCCACCATCGCCTTCGGCGCGACGCCGATCCGCATTCGCCGCCGCAGGAGCCGCAAGCGCGGGCTTGCCCATCGACACGCTCCTCCGCAAGCATGGCTCGGCCATCGGGACATGGCGCGGCCATCCCGTTCCAGGCGTCGCCATCGTCCGGCGGACGATGGCGCTCGCTTTGGACCGCGGCCACGATAGGACCGCGCCCGGCCACGTCGCATCGGCCGAAACGGCCTATTTCGCGTCCGGGAAATGGCCTATGCCGAAATGCGTGAACGCGAGGGGCGAGTCGATCAGAGTTCGTCTGAGAGCAAGCCAAGTTCGGCGGCGTGCGCGACGATCGCCCGCCGGCCGGAAACGCCCAACTTTTCGCTGATGTGCTCGACGTGGTGCTTGACGGTGGCCGGCGAGATGAAGAGTTCCTGCGCGATTTCGTTGGTGGTCAGCCGCAACGCGAGCCGGTTGAGCACCTGGCGTTCGCGGGCGGTCAGTGGGTGTTCCGACAAGCCTGGCGCTTCGGCATCGGCCGCGCTCGCCGCGGCGCGTTCCGCGGCGAGAACCGATTCCAATGCGCGGAGCGCCTGGCGCGCGTGCGGTCCCACGTCATGCTGGTCGAGCAACCGGCGCAGGATCGGCGCAAGCGGCGCGCCGAGGTAGGCGTAACGCTGGACGATTCCCTCCGGCGCCGCCATTGCCAGCGACTCGCGCAGGATGCGTTCGGCAGCCGCGTGGTCGCCGCTGGCTTCATGGAGCAGGGCCTGGACCGCCAGGCCTTCAAGCAACGCCAGCGTCATGTGCGTCGCTCGCGCGAAGTTCACGAATTCAGCCAGCAGCCGCTCCGCCTCGACCAGGCCTTCCGGCGCGCCGACAGCGAGCAGGGCTTTGGCCCGCGTCAGAAGCGGGTGCTCGATGCATTTGAGATCGTCGCGCAAGAGCGTGGGCCGTGAAGTCTCGAGCCAGCGCCGGGCGGTCGTCAGATCGCCGCGCAGCAGCGCGATCCGGGCGACGCAGGAATCGACGAGGTCGAGTTGATGGATGGTTTCCGCGTCGAGGCAAAATTCCCGCAGGCGGGCGACGGCGCGGTCTGCTTCGCTTCGCCTGCCGCCCGCTTCGTAGGTCAGAATCTGGGCGAAAAACGCCTCGCGAACGCACTGGAAATGCAATCGCTCGGCATCCGCGATCACCGCCTCGAATTGGCGAACCGCGCAGGCGAGGTCTCCCCGTTCGTGCGCGACCAATCCGAGCACAGCCGCGCCCCAGCCCGCGGAAATGGGCAGCCTGTTCATTTGCGCCAGTTGCAACTGGTCGGCCGCGATCTGCTCGCAGCGCGCGAGGCGTCCGGTCTGCCAGAGCACGAGGAGGCGGCCAAAATAGCCTCGGATCGATGCCGCGTCGATGGTGGTCGATTCCCGATCGGTGAAGGCCGCAAGCCGCGCCAGCGCCTCCTCTGCGCGTCCCATCGACGTCAACGCGAGGCCGGCCATCATCCGGGCGTAGCCGAGCCGGTAGCGTTTGCTCGGCGACAGGTGCTCGATCGCCGTTTCGGCCTTGGCGAGCCAGGTCTGAGGATCGACGTCGGTCTCGCCGGCGATCAGGGCGATCTCGGCCCGCTGGGCATCGGTGGCGCGATCGCGGAACGCCGGATCGCGCAGCCGCGCCTGGACCTCGGCCACATGCGAATCGCGGCCGCTGAGATAGGCGACCCACGCCGACGCGAGCAGCAATTCGGGTCGCCGGCGCAGTTCTTCCTGCGGAATGATCCGCAGCCAGGCGGCGATCGATCGCCAATCTTCGCGGGCGAACGCGTCGTCGAGCCGCGATTCGATCAGCGTCGCGGCGGCCTGCAGATCGTCGGCCGCGACCAGATGGCGCGCGGCGTCGAGGATCGCTCCCGTCGTTGCGAACCGGCGCGCCGCCCCCTGATGGAGCCGGGCGATGGCCGGGGCGTCCATTGTTCGCTCGAGTTCGCGGCGGAAAGCGTCCCGGAACAGGGGATGAAAGGCGTACCAGGTTTCGCTCAGGCCGGGAATCTCCCGGTACAACTCGAGCGCGCGCAGGCGATCGAGGTCAGCCCGACCGACGCGGCCGCCTTGCACGACCGCGAGCGTTTCGAGAAGCGGCGCATTGAATCGCTCGAGCAACGACGCGCCCATGAGCAGCAGGCGATGGAGGGGAGGAAGTCGGACCAGCACTTCTTCGGCGAGATAATCGAGCACAAGTTGCTCATGGCGCGCGATCCTCGCGTCCGGCGGCTGCCTTGATTCACCGGCGCCCAGACCGATTCCGACGAGCCGGATGGCGGCGGGCCACCCGCCAACCAACGCCTGAACGGACGCGGCCAAGTCGGGATCGACATCGCTCCCGATCTCGAAACGCAGCAGGGCGCCCGTCTCCTCGGGCGAAAAGCGCAAATCGGCGCCCGTCAACTCCACGACCTCTCCCGCCGTCCTCAGCCGAGCCAGCGGAAATGGGAGCGGGTCTCGGGTGATCACGATGAGATGAAGGCGACGGGGCGCGGCATGGAGCAAGCCTTCGACGAACGCCCCGACCGCCCGGGAGCCGGCCTCATGGAAATCGTCGAGCGCCAGAATGGCGTCCCGATCGAGGTCGTACAAGGTTTCGCCGAACATTTCGCCAAGTTCACGCGGCGCGAGGCGGTCGGGCGCCGTCAACAACGCGAAGAGGGGAGCGACGACGCCCGGGGCGACACGGTCGAGCGCCGTCGCGACGTGGGCGGCGAACCGGGTCAACATGGCGTCGCGACTGTCGACCGACACCCAGGCGGCGTCCAGACCCCGCGATCGCAGCCAGGCGACGACCGTGGTCGTCTTGCCATGCCCGGCGGGCGCGACGATCGCCGTCAGCAATCGGGCAAGTCCCTGATCGAGGCGCGCGTCGATGCGCGGACGGGGAGCCCACTGTTCGGGCGCCGTCGGGCGCTCGACCTTGGAGCGATTGATGGTCACGGGAGACGCGGGCAGCGTCAGCATCGCCAATGTGCGCTCGCGATCCGCCGAAGCGGCATGCCAATCTGGCCGCGCATCATTCCTGCCGTCGGTACAGCGAATGGAAGTCGATGATCTCGCCGACGATGAGATTGGGCGCGAATCCCCCGACATCGCGCCGCAGCACGGTCGCCCACTCGGGCTGCGCGAAATAGATGGCGGCCGGATCGTCGCGCGTCACGATCTGCTGAATGTTCGCCAACGCCGCCAGATAGGATTGATCGTCGGCGGCGTCTTTCGCTTGCGCCAGCAATGTCTCGACGTGCTGGTTGCAGTAATGCCCGCCGTTGCCGACCTTCCAGGCCTCGCACGACACTTGCGGCCAAAGTTGACTCCAGCCGTCGTCGTAGTCGGGTTGCCAGAATGACGGGAGCAGGTTCGGCCGCTCGTCCGCCGGCTGGTCGCCGGTGAAGATCGAAACGTAGGTGGGAAAATCGACCTGCTGGATCGCGAGATTCAGCCCGATCCGGGTCAGATTCGCCTGGAACAATTCGGCGACCGTCTGCGCGTCGGCGTTGCCCGGCGGCAAGAGCAACGTCAGATTGGTTCCCTCGGCGACGCCCGCTTGCCGCAGCAACGAACGGGCGCGGTCGAAATCGGTCGGGTAGACGAAGGTGTCCGGGGCGAAACCGCGACACAGTGCAGCCACCGGACCGACCGCGCGTTTGGCGTACCCGTCGTAGACGCCCGCGAGCACCGCGTCGTAGGGAAACGCCCAGCAGAGCGCCTGCCGCGCTTCCGGCCGGCGCAGCGGGCCGCCGACCGTCATCGCCAGATACCAGACCGCCAGGTTGAAGCGATGATCGACGACCAGCGCAGGATTGCGCGCCAGGTCGGACACCGTCGCCAGCGGCAGCGTCTGCGCGATGTCGGCGTCGCCCTGCTCGATCAGTTCGCGCCGCGTTTCGGGCTCGGTCACGACGCGGACTGCGATCCGGTCGAAATGCGGGCCGTTCCAGCCGCCCCAATAGCCGTCGAACCGCTCGAGCGCCGCCCCTTGTTCGGAGTCGAACGACGTGACGCGATATGGACCCGTTCCGAGTCCGTCGCTGTTGGTCTGCGCCCAGGCGTGGCCCCAATCGCCGCCCACCGCATGCGCGCGCAAGGCAGCCGCGTTGACGATCGCCGTGCCGTAGGGAGCGGCGATCGCCGCTTCGAACAGGGGCTGCGGCCGTCCCAGATGGAATACGAGCGTCCGGCTGTCCGGCGTCGCGATCTGGGCGGGATCGGCGACGAAGCGGCCGAGCACCGACGACGGCGCGAGGCTGAGGGCGAGCAAGCGCGCGAACGACGCCCGGGCGGCCACGGCGTCGAACGGCGTGCCGTCGTGAAAGCGGACGCCGTCGCGCAGATGAAAGGTCCAGACGCTCTTGTCGGCGTTCGCCTCCCAGGCGGTCGCGAGTTGCGGCACGTAGGCGTCGGTCGTGCCGGCCCGCACGCGAATCAGCCCTTCGAACGGACCCTGCACGACGACGCCCGATCCGGCGTCGTAGGCGGAATGCGGGTCGAGATCGGACGGCGCGCGGTTGGTCGCCACGGTCAGGGTCGCCATGGCGCCCGGCGTCTGCGCCGCCGCCGCGCGGTCGGCGAAGAGGCCGCCCGCGTTTCCAGGCAAGCGAGCGGCGGCGAGCGGCGCCGAGGCGGCAGCAAGCCCACGCAGCAGCGCGCGGCGGGAGATGCTCGGCATCGCATCCCGCTTCAGCAGATGGTCGTCCGTCGCGCCGCCCACGACCCGCTTCTCCGGCCCAACCGGGATCGATGTGCGCATCACGCTCCTGACGCAAGCGCGCTAGAGAGCCACCATATTCGCATACGGAATGGCACCATGGTGCATGACGCTTGCTAAACTTACGCAAACTTCGGGAGCAAGGTCGATTCCCCGACCGATTCGGCTCCATTCACCGCACGATGCCGACCCACGCCGCGCCCGCGCGCTACATCCCTCGCCGCCTCGCTCTCGCCGTCGCGCTATCCCCAACCCCCATACCGCCCCGGAATAGGCGCGTACGGCACGTCGGGGTAGCCGAACGCGGCCGGACCGATGACGTCGAGCGCTTGCGGCGTTTTCAGCAAATCGGGCGCGGGGATGCCGAGGACAGCGACGCGCAAGCCATAGCGGACGATTTCGGTCGTGATCGGCTCGGCGCTGTCGATGTCGACGATGCAGATCAGATCGGGCACGACCGCCAGGATCGAGCCGTCGCTCGCGCGGGCGATCAGGTTTTCATTCTGAAAGTCGATCCTCAGCGTCCGGCCTTCGTCGTCGCCCAGCCCGTCGAGGAGCAGCACCCCGCGGGCGAAGCCGCCGACCAGCCGCCGCTCGACATCGACGATCTTGCCGCTGAACAGACGACGGCCGCCGGTTGCCCTCAGCGCCGCGCCGACCGGATCAGCGTGCTCGGCGCGCGCCGCCAGCACCGCTTCGCCCAGTCGTCTCGCCAGCGTCACCGTGCCGGGAATCGCCGTTCGCCGCAATTCGGCGGCGGTCATTGGCGGGAATGCGTAGCCGGCCGCGCCGCCCATCTGGATCGTCACCGCGCGGGCGTAGCGTTCCAGCACCACCGCGTCGGCGATCCCGTCGAAGACGACCTCGTGGCCGTGCTGATCGGACAGCGCACCCGGCGTCGGCCGAACGCCGTAGATGGTGAAGGTGTCCATCTGCAATTCGGGAAAGGCGCGGCCCATGCCGTCGGCGTCGATCACCGGCAATCCGGTTTGCGCCGCGACGATCATCGGCTGAATGCCGTTCGCCCCGCCGATCTCCCCCGGCAGAACGTGGGTGAAGCGGCGGCCGAGATGACGCTCCACCGCCCGCATCGCCCGCAGCGCTTCTTCGCCTTGCTGAATCCGCTCCACGCCGACGACCGGCGCGCCCATGCCGCCGACCGTCGTCGCCAGCGCGTCGTCCGGAACTTCGTCGAGACCGACCACCCGAATCGTCCGACCGAGCCGGAGTTGCGCTTGCGCTTCCAGTTTGCCGAGATACGGATTGCCGCCCCCGCCCGTGCCGAGAATGCCGGTCCCGATCGCCAGCGCCTCGAGCGTGTCCGCCGTGACCTCCCACATGACCGCGCCAATCCCCTTCCGTCGTGATGGCTCCCGCAACGTCGGATCGGCAAGCATCGCACGACCGCGCGTCGATGGGGCGAGGAAGCGAGACGGAGAGAAGCCGAGGCGTCCCACCCCCGTCACGCTGAGCCGCAGCGAAGCATCTCGGTCTGTGTAAACGCGAACGACGAGATCCTTCGCTGCGGCTCAGGATGACGGCCTTTCGCCGCACTGCTCCTCGACTTCTCGACTTCTCGCCCCCTCGACTTCCCGGCTCCCCGGCTCACCTCTTTGTGCCCAGCGCCCCGCCGCGATACCATCGCCGCCATCGGCCTTGCATCGAGCCAAATCGGAATCTCGAAGCAAGCGGAACCGGCCAGGGCCGGTTCGTCGGTGTCGTCATGCGGAGAGGCAGCGTTCGATGACCTTGCGGATTGGAATCGACGTCGGGGGAACCAACACCGACGCCGTGCTGATGGACGGGACGGCGGTCGTCGCCAAGATCAAGACGCCGACGACCGAAGACATCACCAGCGGCATCACGACGGCGTTGCGCCACGTCATGTCGGCGTCAGGCGCCGGCCCCGCCCAGATCGCGGCGGTCATGATCGGCACCACCCATTTCACCAACGCGGTCGTCGAACGCCGCCGCCTGGAGCCGACCGCCGCCGTCCGCCTCGGCTTGCCGGCCACCGCCGCCTTGCCCCCCTTCGTCGATTGGCCGGACGATCTGGCTGACGTCCTCGGCCGTCACGCCTATCTCTGCCACGGCGGCTACGAGTTCGACGGCCGGGAGATTTCCCCGCTCGATCCAGATGAATTGCGAGGGGTCGCCGCCGACCTGAAGGCCAAGGGACTGCGAGCCGTCGCCATTTCCTCCGTCTTTTCGCCGGTCAATTCGCACATGGAGCAAGCGGCTGCCGCCATCATCCAAGACGAGATGTCCGACGCTTCCGT